>NZ_LYRQ01000080.1:0-13552 GCF_001661605.1 Pseudoalteromonas sp. MQS005
ATATAAGTAAGAAAAAGGCCGCTACTGCGGCCTTTTTGGTTGGGTTTGGTTGTATT
This sequence comes from Pseudoalteromonas sp. MQS005, assembly GCF_001661605.1. Taxonomy (NCBI): domain Bacteria; kingdom Pseudomonadati; phylum Pseudomonadota; class Gammaproteobacteria; order Alteromonadales; family Pseudoalteromonadaceae; genus Pseudoalteromonas; species Pseudoalteromonas sp. MQS005. The sequence continues at coordinate 57 of NZ_LYRQ01000080.1, forward strand.
AGTTAAAGGTTAAACTTGTCATCAAACTCTTGTATAACGGCTTCATAATCTATTTCAGATTTAATGCCATACTTATCAGATAGCTCATTCAATTGACTCATTGTAAGCTCTTGTGAGACCGCGAAATCAGGCTTGGCCACTACCGATTTAATATCTACCAACAAAACACCTTTCATTTGATGTAGCTTGATATAGCGCTCAATATAAGAGGCTAGCTGGGCGGGTGATGCCCCAGCTCCAGTAATTTGCTTTGCTATCTTTTGTGGATCAAAAGACTGCACCTTTGCATAACCGGCTAATAGATGGGTGACGTCCTCTAGTGTCTGGTCATTATTGCTGTTTGTGTAGGTAACACCAGCAAAAAAGGCGAGGGTGGACATTATAAAGCTTATAATCGCTATTTTAATTGTTTCTTTCATCTTTAGTCACCTAACTTTAATTTGGTACCCGAAATTACAGCGAACGTCACTGAGCGACCTGGTGATATTTCAATAACTGGGTGTATTTGTTCTGCTAATGCTATGTAGTATTCAGCAAGTCTATCCATTGCATCAGCTGAACCTTGAAATACACCAGCTGTAGCAACAGCGCCTACATCGACTGACTCCCATAATGCGGTATCACCCCCAGAGGTATTAATTGATGTGGTGCGCTGTGGTGATACAGCCTGTGATATACCACTCATAAATCCTGCAGCCATCGAGCCAGCAAGTAAGTTGCCGTTCTTACTCACCATTCTACCGGCTATACCAAGCTTACCGTCGTAATCCGAAACTGCATTTGCTTGTATGGCGCTCTCAACGCTTTTACCGTCGTTTCTAACACACGTTATGGATTGAGCTCTTATGTGGGCTCTCTCGCTAGATAAGTCGCCCACGGCTTGACCTATTACGTGGCACTCTCGAATATCAAGCGTAAAGTGATTTGGTAATATCGCTTCTTTTTTCACACGAATAATTACAGGCATTGGGGCAGATTTAGCCGCTAACTGTGTTGGTGCATCTAAACCAGTTAATAAGACACCTGAGAAGAATGATCCAGATGGTAGGTATACAACACCTTCATTCGCGTCAACAAGTCCACCTTCTGATGGGTCTGACCTTTCTGCTTTACTCTCTTTTGGCTGCATGCCTTGCTGTGTAATTAACAAGTCTTTTTGCTGCTTTTCTTCCACCACACCCGAGCTCTTAATGCTTCTTACACTACGCTGCGTAATAGTTCGAATTACACGGCCCTCAATTTGAGGTTTTGATGTAACTAATTGAGTTGGCGTTCTGTCGAATACATTTTCATTAGTTTGTTTTGGAGTTTCAGCAATGGTTTGCTGGCCATTCTGAACTTGGATTCTATCACTGTTACTATTACGGCTGTTGTTACGGGCATTGCTTCGGTTATTTTGTTGATCACCATAAGCTCTGCTTTTTATTTCACCTTGGCGCTGTAGGTTCTTTATCTCCAATGCTAGCTCATCAATCGTTTGCTGTTGTTGTGTCATCATTTCTTCTACACGCTGGCGCTCGGTGTAAACCTCACGCTCTTGGCGACGAATTGAATCAACTGACTCATCATAAACTTCTGAAAACTCTTCCTTGTCTATGTTGGCTATACTTTCAGAGTCGAATAAGCCTCGTACTTTACCTTTATCATCAAGCCTATCTTCAGACTGCCTAGCTTCTATTCGTTGCTGCAGTGATACAGATGATGATTTGCTAGACATTGAATTATACGCTACTAATGCGATCGGAATTATAACAAGTACCGCTGCAAATTTTCTGACTTGAGGGTTTTCCCACTTTTCTTTTATGTTCATTACATCCACCAGCCTAGTTGTAAACGCGAGGGCGCGTTGACTTTGTGTTTATAGTATTTTTGTACATCTTGTCTCGCAAAATATAAACCTCAGTCGCTTCACCTGGTTGCAATAGCGCTTTGTTGTAAATCGCTACTGCAATAACGTCACGAGATTCACAAGACTGCTCTCGTATTGTGTATGCTCTATTGGAGTTGTTGCGAACTCGAACTACATCTACCACTTCACGTGGGCCGACAATGCGCTGCATTACTTTTTGATTAATACTTAAACCACAAGGCTCAGGCATGGTATTTCTTGTGTCAGTAGATAATGAAAACCCCATAGGTATTTCACCTTTACCGATTGGCTTTAGAATTTGCTTGATTCGAGCTATGCGGCCTGTTTCTTCATTTGCTCTGTAATTCTTATCTGATGCGTTCGCTAAAGCTTCTATTTCTTTAATCTTAGAGCGGTGGTTTGACCCTTTATCAATCATGCTTTTTGTAAGCTCTACATCAACATTAATAACAACCGGCATTGCTTCCATTGGCACTAACGTTAAGTTGATCATCGATTCTGGAACACCTTCTTCAAATAGCATTAGCGCAACAGGCTTAAGGCTATTCAGAGTAATGTATAATCGACCATCTTCCAGTTCGATTACCGACTCCTCATCGTGTGTTCGCGCTGCAACCATCTTAAAGTTTGAGATTATAGGGTTTGTAAGGCCAACAGCTACAGGGATAGCAATGTTTGCTCCAGGCTTTAATCCATTTAGATTTTGGGTTGGCTTATATTTTGATTTAACGATATCTAAAAAAGAGTATCCATTTCCTGCACGTATTGATTGTGTTGCAGGTTGCGGCTTGCTGTACTCAGGGAACCCGCTCTCATCTAATACGCCAGTACCATTTCCACCAATGCGTTCAACTTCTTTACCGGGGGAGATGGTTTTCATGGCAGGCTCACTACGCTCATCTAATTTTATGCCATTTAATGCAGCTTCAAAGATAGCTTGCTTTGTAACCGGTATAGCTGCATCGTTTATTGTTTCGGTTGGGAGCTGAAAGGCATCTACTGGTGTACCCTTCACTTTGCCATCATCTTCGTTGGCCATTGCTGTTGTGCAAGATAGACAACCAATTGCTAATAGTATTGCTCTTACTTTCATCTAGTTTTGCTCCGCTTCTTCTTTGGCCTTTAATTCTGATGCAGCCTCTAAAACACCAACCTCTAATTCACTGTCATAATATGGTTGAGCTGCAGGATCATCTGTAGGGGCTTCATTTCTATTTTTCATTGCTTGATTGCGCTTTCTAGGGGTGCCAGGGTATTGGTCGATATGTGTGATTTTAGGTCTTCCATTTCTGGCAACTACTTTGAATTCGTAGCTCCACTTTGTATCTGCTTTTGGTTCTCCGCCAATGAAAGTGATTTTCTGACCCCATACAGTAATTAAATCAGTCTCAGGCTCGTGCATTAGATCATCTGCAATGAATACTTGTCGTATATCCCGCATTTTTATCATTTCTGCCTGACGGTCTAGCATTGGCTCAATTTGAACTTGTAGTTGTGGGGATAATACTTTCATCATTATTTTCTTAACGAAATCGATGTTTTGTGGGTTTATATTCCCAATCATTGTGGAAACGCTGTATGCCCAAGCTTGTTGGTAGTTTTGGTTCGCCTTGTCACCTTGCACGCTAAGCTCACCAAATAAGTTTTGCTCTGGAATAGCAATAACTTCGCTGTCTTTGAAAAATAGCGTCATCATTGCGAACATCAGGCCTGCAGCAAGAAATAAATTTGCCACACGCGTTATATTGTTAGAAGCCACCATATCGGTGAAGGTTCGAATTGCATTCGATTTATTGGCTAGCATGATTTACCTTAGCGAAAGTAAGTTCGTTTTATTGGATCTACAATTGATTTAGATGGCTTTGTAATTAACATGCCAATAGACCACAGTTTGTGCTTAACATGACCCTTTGGGTACCGACCTTTAAGCTTTTGAGATACATAGATATAGAACAAAGCAGCCATTACAAGAACGAGAGTCTGCTTTGTAACCATCCCAATCGCTATAGCGGCCATTAGAGGTAGAACTTGCTCTTTAGTGAAAACAAGTAAGATTAATAGAGGCTCGTTTATGTGGGTTTTACTTCTATAGCGATTGGGGTTTTCCATTGCGTTTACATTCCTACTGATGCTGTTAAGAAGTACTCAATTGCGTCCTGAGCATTTGCGAACAGCATTGCAATCAAGAAGGCGCCAATACATGTCGCATAGTTTTGCTTCATGATGCCTTGGAACGCAGCAAAGCCAAATGTGAAAATTGAGATGATGATGCCTGGTGCACCGGTCAACCAACCAACAACTTCATTGTAAATGTCATACAAAAAGTCACCTGATGTCGGTGCTGCAGCAATAACACCTTGTGAAAGAACTAATGCAAGCGCTGTTAAAACAACTTTATTTGCTTTAGTTAATATACGTTTGTTTTTAGCTGGAGCGTCATGGTTAACCATTGCTGCTGTGTTATTCATTGTTTCCATTGTTTTTACCCTCTATGAGTGTTTGTTGAATTCATGAGAGATAATAATTGGGCAGAGCAATGATAGGGGCGGTATTTTTTTTTGTTTTTAGAGAAAAATTAATAAATATTTTAAAATGAGGGAAGTGCGTGGTAAATACCGAGTTGGTTGGGTCAACTCGGTATAATTTAGTTAATTTACCAGTGTTTTTGCGCCGTAGCGATAAACTTAGTTGTAAGTAATGACATGCTCATTATGGCTAAGAACGGAATGTATGCAGCAACTTCTGGATAAAAACATGGCAAGAAGAAATACAATATTATTAAAAGCACTAAAAGCTTTATTACTTTTTTTATGACTAACATCTTAGCTTTTGTTTTATTACCAAATGTATAGGCTCTAATTTTCCATTGATAAATACCGGCCACCAGCTGCGATAAAATGAATGGGACCAATATATATATCCACACCCCTAGTAAGTTCGTTCTGTGTGCTAATTGATAGGTAATAATTTGCAAATTGTTTGAGAAACGCTTAACTATCGGCATTAACTTTTTAAACATTTTCGCAATTGGGTTGGTATCAACGGTATCCCTAGTTACTTTGTCTAAGTAGTATTTCTTAAACCCTGTTTTAACAATTATCAATTCAAAATGACGTTTTGAAGACTCAGTAACATTAAGCCAGTTACTCTCTCCAATGGCTGCATAACTCGCTTTTACCTCTTTTTTTACCATTTCATTAAAACTGGTTGGATTTAAAAGTAATAGCTGCACAACGATCGCACATAAAATAAATATAAAAAAATAAGAATAATCTCTATCTCTGTTTTGCTGATCGGAACGGTCTTTATATAAAATATCATCAGACTCTTGCATTGAATGCCTCCTCAAAAGTGAATGTCTTTGGCTCATCAAAGTTTGGGATACCAAAATGCTGCAAGTGCGTCCGATTTGTTATTTTTGACATAAATAAATGCTTGGTAAGTAATTGGGCGCTTTGTGGTAGTTCCTTATCTATGTTTAATAGCTTTACTCTTTTTACTGAGCCTTTATGTGAAGATAGAAATGAGGTTAAAGTCTCAGTTAATATATCCCACACAACGATATTGTCGCTCTTGATGTGTACATAAACCATAATGTGAAAGAGTAGCTGTAATTGCTCTGTAACCGTATCAATGAATGAGGTGAAGTAATCGCCTCTTGTTGTTATTGATGCACTAGAAAGAACATATTCACAGCTGGTGCCTACGATGTGGTTGAACAGTTTTACATTTAGATGTGGGTGAATTAATTCAGAACCAATGTAAATGAATAACTTCTTAAGTGTGCACTCTATAATCGGTGCTTTGCAAAGTAGTTCATCCACAATAACTGTTGTTTCGCTAGTTAAGTAGTTCCTGAATTTAGCAGGTAGATATTCACAACCCTCTAATTTGTATGATTGATTTTTCATGATTTAATCACCGGTACTTTTGCTTTTATTGTACGTCCATCAGAAAGGCGAGCTATGTATTGTAAAATAGGGAGTGAACCTAATAGAGTTTCACTAAATGCTTTATCATTTTGCTTAGTTAATCTTTCAGAATAGGAAGAACCAAAATCAGTAAGCTCACTTGTATTGCCTGAAGATTGACCCAGCGTAATTTGTTGGCTTGTGATTGGAACCTCGCCAAACTGTTTGGATGCATACTCTTGAGTTGAAGTATCATTAGCGCGCATTGAAAAGAAGTTATTACACAAGCCCAGGACTCTGTTAGCAGTAGCTGGGTCTGTTTTGGCTTCCAAGTCTGCCTTAGTTTGTGTGGCTATAAACAATTGCATGTGAGCTGCGCGACCTTGCGCAAGTAAGTTTAATAGAGCTTCATTACCTGCAATAGCTGCGTGTACTTCATCCACAAAGACTGCAACCCTCCGACCTTTGCCTTCGCTAAAGTTGTATCGTGAGCCTGCTACAGCAGCAATATCAGCAAGAACAAGTTTACTAAGGTAGCCTGCGGTCTTTGTGTCGCTTAAAGAGTCAAGCGCCATGTAAAGCAGTCCTCCACGTTCAACTATATCTGCAGTGTTTATGTATCTGCTTTTTTCTACTTCAAACTGACCTTGGCGCTTATTGAGTTCATCACATGAGCGCTCTAGTTCTTGTTGTGAATCATCCTCTTCGTCCATAGCTTCTGTTCTTTCATCCAAGCTCATTTCCACCGATTCTTCAGGTGAAATTAGATCATCCATTGGTTTGGATGTGAGAACGCTAAATATAGGTAGTAGGTTGGCCGTCATTTTTTGCATATGCTCTGCATTGTGAGTCAGCAAGTTTATAATGCCGTCCACTTCATTTGAGTGGTGGGTCTGAGATAATACCTGTTGATAGTAGAAAACTAATTGCTCTAACTTAGTTTTACCGCATTTTTCTAATTTACTTTTTAATTTGTAATTCCAATCAGGGCCCACAGATTTTAAATAGTGCATCTCTAAGCATCGCTCGGCTAATCTTCCTTTATCTGTTGTGGCATAGCGAGCAATAGACTTTATTTGAGGTTGGATACCAGCGTATAGCATGGCATTTACTGTTGAGTTGATAACGTTCCAGTTAAATCTTATAAAGCTATCTTCTTTGCCACTCTCCACCATAATAGATGATATGCGCTCAGCTATTTCTGTTGCTCTATTCCAGTTTTTTACTGGATCAATTTTACATGATGTAGATGGTTGTGAGGGGTGGAAATAGTGAAAGTCATCACCCTTTCCAAAAAACTCCATCTCTCTTTTTAAGGCATTTCGCCATGCACTATCATTTTTGGGGTCAAGTATAATCACCGTATAATTTTTATGGATCATGGCTAAGCTGAGCAATATGAACATTGTGGTTTTACCGGTACCAACATTTCCCATTATCATTGAGTGGCCAAACAAAGCCTCCTCTGAAATGTATTGCCTTGTCGCATCACCAACACCTTGAATCCAAGGTTTACCACCAAGCTTTCTAGTATTCTCCATCCATTTATTTTTAAATGGCTTTAGGAATATAGGTAGCCTAATTTCTTCCTTGTCGGTATATAACCCTTGTATTTGGTAGGCTCTATTTGCATGTTCTGCACCCCACTCAAAGCCATGGCCAATAAATATTTGATTGGACTTTGGTCCTCTTTTATTGTTGTGTATTTCATGGGCGGAATGCTCTTCTCTGATTCGCTCAATATCTTCAAACGTTATTTTGTTAAAGAATATGTTGCACTGCCTCTTAACTAATGGGGCAGCTTTGAGGGTATTGGACACGCATTGGGCGACTAAGGTAGCAGAAACGCAAAACCCGACCATTCCCATATGTCCCTGACTTGCAATGACAGTTGATGAAATTGTTGCTGTTGCTGCTGCAAAATGGCTGTAGGCAATATTTAATTCATAAATAGGTCTGTATAGATTCTCATGAAATAGCGGGGTGCTTCTTTCTGCGCTCATAATTAGTTTGTTCTCAATAAAGTGAATTTCCCAGACGCATCAAGCATTTTTGTTATGCAGGTGATTTCTGATTCGTCTAACGAGAGTATGTATGAGAATGCTTCATCAGGTACAATGTAAGCACTTCCACCTTTCTCGATTCTAACTAATTCAGCAAGTCTCTTACTTACCTCAAGGGAAAGTCCTTTGCTGTAAAGAAAATCAACTAACGAATTATGTGTGTTTGGATTATCACTTAATTCCTGTTTGTCCATTTGCAGATTTTTTATTGTTTTTTGCTTTTTTTCTGTGTTTTTTGGTGATTCGATATCGCCAGGCTGTTTGTTTTCAGTATGTTGTAAGTGCTTTTTGCTCGACCCTTTTGCATCTTCTTGCTTTTCAATTGTGCACTCATTAAGTACCTCCACCAGCATAATAAGTGACTTGCCTTTTTTCTGGTAATATCTAGTGAAAGGGCTGGCTGGATTGTTAAGCTTTATATGACCAAGCTTTATAAGTTCACCTTCTTCACTTTCCTTTACTGCCGATTTCCAATCAGTGTTTGCTTCAATGTATTTCTGACCATCTATTGAGTACACCTCTTGTCTTTCGAGGAGATTTAAAATTTTAATGATGCGCTCGCTTTGGGTTGTGACTTTTGCTTTTTCATTATCAGCAGGTTTATCCGTGTTTCTTGCTTCATTTTGCTGGTGGTGTTGATGATTTATTTTTTGTGAAAATAAATCAGTGTTGGCGTTTACTGGCTTCTTAAGTGGTTGGCGCTTAGATTTGGCGTCCTTAGTAGGACTGTTATTATTTTTGTTATTATGTTCTGAGTTTTCAGCAGGTTTAACTTTGCCTTCAGTTTTAATATTTCCTTCGGTTTTGGTTTTAGCGTCACCTTCATCCTTAACTTTGAGTTCGGGTTTGGTTTTGACTTTAGCCTTGCCTTCAAGCTTAACTTTGGGTTCGGGTTTGGCGCTGGCTATAGTCTTAGTTTCAACATTGTTATCAGCTTCTTCTTTATCTTGCTTGCTAATAGCAATATGTTTCTCTGCAGCGGTTTTAACTTCATTTGATGTGATGTAACGAGAGTCTTTTTCGGTAAATAAGACTGCGTTACAGTCTAGATCTATTTTTAATAGACCAAATTTGTTTGTAGGAATTGGAGCTGTTTTAGTCAGAAAAAAAGGCCACTCAAGACGAACAAGGCCAACACCACCACTTGTAGTTTTTTTTGTGAGTAGGTCCATTGCATTATCGAAGTTAACAACCCCCTCAAAAAACAGTGTATATTCAGTTTCGTTGTACTTTCTAATTATCCCACGTTGAGCCATATTGTCTCGGAGCGCTGTTGGGTTGTTAGGAATTGTTTTGTCAGCGGAGCTTAGTATGTCTGTAAGCTCATTAAAGCAATCAGGCCACCTAAGATAAATTTCGTTATCAATTGCAACAGCTTTACCATTCTCCAGCCAAAATTTTGCATTTGCTTGCATGGCGCGAATAATCTTTTCGTGCAATGCCGCCTTACGAACACCTAGGTTTTTATCCCATGTTGTTTGAATATCTTTAGCTGTTGAGACAACATCTGCAGCTCTAACCGCTTTCGCTAAATAGCAGTCATTACTTTTGTAGTTCGATAGAGATAAAGTTATTTCTTCAACTAAATTGCCAGGGCATCCACCGATGTATCTTTTAGCTGCGGGAGTTAGGACTTGCTGAAAAAGATGAATAGGTGCAATTTCATGCCCTTTTAGAATTCTGTCGGTTCGCCATCTTATTCCATATGATTTAATATTGTTTTGTTCTATCCAGCCAATCAAGTCACCAGTAATAGGTATCCATTCTTCGTTCGGATTGAGCCTATTGAAAATTGTCATATCAGTTTGTAATTTTCCTGCATCATGAAGTAAGCCACACAGCCATGCTGCGTACTGGTATCTTTTGATGCGTTTTCGCTCAATATCGAGTGGAAACTCAGTCGGCAAAAATTGTGATTTTGCTTGCCTAAGCGATAAGCTCGCAACTTGCAAACTGTGGTCTATTAAGCCGAATTCTACGGCATGATGATAGCCTTCAGAGGCTGGCAAATTTGCACAGTAGCGAGAATAGTTAATAATCACTTCAATAAATAAGTTTTCAAATGTACTCCCCTCACCAGCCCATTCATGACAGTGGCCAAATGATCGTTCAGTTTGAGAAATAAGCTCTTTATTGTTCTCTAAAGTACGAATCGTAAAGGTGTGGGTGTTATCACTAACGTAGTTTATGTGCTTGTTATTTTTTTGATTGCGAACTTGCTTGAAATAGCTTTCAGAGCGATTGACTCTATAAAGTCTGTATAAATATTTAAAAGGTAGAGCTAAAACCTTTATGAAGAGGTTAGGAATTTTCATTGTTACCCTGCAGAAAAAGGAGGCGGCTAGCGCCGCCTAAATGGTTTAGGCAGCACCGGTTTTTTGAGTTTGACCTGTGCTTTCGTTAACTGAAGGTGTTTCACTTCCCTTGCTATGAGATTTGGTCTTTTCACTCTGCTGTGTTTGCATAGTTTCTTTAATGCGATTTAGCTCATTTTGTATATCTTTATCTTCTACATATAGCTCAAGGCCGCCACGGATTAAACTGATTAACTGAGGTGCTTTAAATCGACCACCCTCTCTACCACGACCAGGAGAAGTTGCGTTCTCTATTTTTGCCTTAAACTTCCTAAGAATATTCACAACACGGTTACTTGTTTGGTGCCTAGCTAAATCATCAACAACACCAGCAATCCATAAATTTTCTACCTCACTAATTTGAAGGTCTATTTCTTTAATAGCTTTCATAAGCTTCCAGATGCTTGGGTAGCAGATTTGAATATTTTCAGAATAACTGCTTGGCGTTTCAACGGCGGGAACTTCCTCTAGTCCTGCATTAGAAACAAATGCATCTTTTTGTTCTTTTAGTTTTTTACACTCAGAGGCCAGCCAATCTAAAAGCATGGTCTCCCAACTTGCAACTTTACCGTAAATTTCAGGCTCAGTTGTTGTAAGCATTAATAGTGAACCTAAACGCTCATAAGTGTTTCTTAATCTGTCCCCTTCGTTTTTCCAAAACGAGTAAACGGTGTGAGATTCAAAATTGATTTTATGTTCTATGGTTTTGTGTACTAATTGGTTTACTTCAGCCATGGTGAGCTCCCTATTTTTCAATTTGGTTTATTGTTAACTCAGCTTCGAGTTTGTTGATTCTTTTTTTAAGAGAAACGCGCATTTTTTGAATGTCAGAAAATGTGTCTCTTATTGGTGAAAGAAGTTGCTCTGTTTCCCAGACTTTTTCACCTTCCCAGTCTTCAGCAATTTTTTTTAATTGCTTGAATGTGTATCCTTGCAAAGTCGGTTTTACCTCTTTACCCCAGCGAGGATTTATTCTCTTGATTGAGGTGTAAGAATGATCAACCCATACTATGTATATTTTTGAGGTGTTTTCTCTAATCCTAATATTTGGAACTAAATTAGTTCTCGCCTTTGGGTCATGATGGAGCTTTACCCTTAACGTAAGTTTCCGCCACTCTGAGTGCTTATCGCAAATTGATTTTGCTGACTCAAGCAATTTGCTTTCTACATCATCTAAGAGGCTTTTCGTTTCACTAAGGTGGTTGTGAATTTTTGATAACATGCCAATCCTGCTACTTACAAATTAAAGGTTATTATCAATAGTTCTAATTAAGCAGGGCGGGGATTTTTTTCTAATTTCTTCTAAAAATACATAAATGTGAAATTCAAGGATGCAAGGATTCAACCCAAAAGGGTGCAGGAGAGTACGAACAATAGGGGAATTACTATAAAACTACTTAGACGCAAATGTTTTTTTCTGCATCACAAAGGGGGGCGTGCTTAAAGTGAGGTCGAGCTGTTATTATTTTATGCATCCCTGAGATGGAAAAAAGAAAATTGTAAAATCTGCTCTCTAAAATAGATCGTGTATTTTCACCTTATGAGACGTAAATAATATTTCCATTTTTTAAGGGGGACGTTGCCGTTGTGGTTCTGAAGGGGGAGGGGAGATGGATTTTAAGTTTTCTGCATCTCAGTAACGTAAATTGTTATCATTTGTTGCAGGAATGACTTTATAAAAAATATAACCACCAACTGATATTAGTTTTATTAGCATGTAGGTTAAAAATAGCGATTAGTTGAATTTATAGTGTGATGCAGATTGAACTTGGTAATTTGCACATGTAAAAGATCTAAGCTGTGAGTGTTCAATTTGTAATGTTTTAAACTTCTACAAGGCTCCAATTCGACGTTATATTAATCCCTTTTTTTCTGCTTCGCTTGCATTCAGATCGAGGTTAATGTTTTAGATTTATTTAATTGAGTGCTAGGTAGTTTCTCGATTTTCATTTTTTGCAGAAACGGAAATATTTAAAAGTTGCGAACATACTTCAACCTCAAATTCAGGTTCAAAATATACATAGCTGTTCTATTCAGAGCGTCTTTGAATTCGTCTTTAAAAATCTATTACCTAGACTGTCCGCTATATTAATTCCCCTTTAATATTTTCCACTGCATGGAGTGAATTTTGATTGAGGTATTGATTGATTTGGTCTTTCGATTGATTAGAAGTATTAAAATTGTTTTCTATCTAGCGGAATTATATGGGTTTGATTTTTTCTCTTAGATAGATTTAGTTTAGGTGAATCAGGCTTGAAAGCATTCCATTTAACAGACTATTCTTGCAGTATTTAGTTGTTGATTTCTGTCTACTTTATAGAATCTTAGATACAGAAACATCGTCTATTGTTTTCTATGTAGAGGAATGATACACGGTTTAAACGTTCTTTATATACCTTGTTGTTAAGGTGAGAGATCGTAACAGTGAGCAGGCGGTGTGAGTCTATAAAACAGATTAAAGCGCTGTGCTTCTTCTGATTATAATTATGGTTATTTGAGGTTGGGTGGTCATGTCAGCTGTCCATCAAGTAGACTGTTTTTATGGTGCTAACTGCTTAAAAAGGTCTATTAAATATACTTACAGTATCCTTAGCTAACACGATTTAGATCCACTAGATAGAATACTGAAAGTGGCAAGAGCTTTTAACCCGTCTATTTATTGGACTTTGATATGACTGGCGTCAACCTCTGGGTGTCCAGTTAGTGGACTTAAATTTGTGTTACACCTAGTAAAATTGACGCTATTGCTAGAGTGTAAATTATCTCAGTTACCGGTTAACTTTATTCAGTAACCGGTATATAAATCAGTTTAACTGTTGCTTGATGGTTGTTTAAATTAATCTATTTAATAGACTGCCAAGTAATGGGCTTACTTTATACGCTAGGTTTATGCTAGCTTCAAGCCAACCGTGACATTTCCACATTATAGAAAGACAGCTGCCTTTAAATACTGGTAATCAAGTCCATACAAGGGAATCTTCATGCCATATGCTGCCACTTTCCATTCAATAGATTTTTTATGGCTCAATACCTCCATGAAATAGGATTAACTTTTGGTTCAGCAATTCTATTACATAGAGTTACTTCGGTTATCAAGTATTCAGGTTTTATATTGGCGCTATATCCTTAAAATGCATTGCTAGTTAATTAATACATTAATCACTGTGCACTCAAGTAATAATCTAGTTTCTTCTCATTGAGTAGTTTTTCTCAGTTATCCTTAAATATTTATTCATTATTTTGTATGGTTTAGAGTTTATTTTGGGCTATAAGCATGTTTAAAACTTGGGTTATTACA
>NZ_LYRQ01000081.1:0-11916 GCF_001661605.1 Pseudoalteromonas sp. MQS005
AGCAATGGTTTAATTTTTATTGAAAGTTAATGCCCACAGAATTAATTTTAAGGCTGGGAGCAAATAAATACAGATGAACAGGGGGTATACAGTAGTTTAAATTAATTAAGCGTGCTTGCTTTGGCTATAAACGCTTAATTAATTTACAGATGAAATGAGTTGCTGGGCAGTGAAATTATTTTTCGCTACTAGGAGGGATCAAATGTGAGAATTGTAACTGGTGAATTTGTTCATACAGGCTGGCTGCGTAGCATTGAGCATCTTTAATTCGTTTGGTACTAATATGTTTTCGTATATCGCTCATTGCTTCTATGGCGGGTTCATAGCCTTGACTACTGGCTAAGCTAAGCCACGCAGCACCATGAAATACACTTTGCGGCACACCTTGTCCTTTTATAAAAAACAGCCCTAAATAAAACTGCGCGCGATAATTTCCTGCCATTGCTGCCAAACGCATCCATTTTGCGGCTAAGGCGCCTTGTTCATTTTTAAGGTAATAAAGGGCTTTATTTAATGTGTCTTGATCGGTGTTTTTAGAGCTCGCAGGGAGATTTGCATCGCTTGGTTGCGTTACAAAAGAAAGAATGTTGTCTAATTGTTGCTCTAAGTCTTGGCCACTTGGTGTCGTTTTGATCATGCTACTTCGTTTGTTATTTTAATCACTTAGCTAGTTTAGTATATAGCAAGGTAAAATGTCCTGTAAAAAGTTATTTTTATGCTAAAATCTCGCCACTTTTTACAACCACAAGTTTATTATGCTCGAAGCCTTATTCAAAATCCGTGCAAATGATTCTTCGGTTCGCCGTGAATGTATTGCCGGTATGACTACATTTATTACGATGGTTTATATCGTATTCGTAAACCCAGCTATGCTTGCAGAAGCCGGTATGGACCAAGGTGCTGCTTTTGTTGCCACCTGTATTGCTGCTGCAATAGGGTGTTTTATTATGGGTTTGTGGGCCAATTATCCACTGGCATTGGCACCGGGTATGGGATTAAATGCATTTTTTACCTATGGTGTTGTATTAGGTATGGGTTATAGCTGGCAAGCTGCGTTGGGTGCGGTATTTATGTCAGGGTGTATATTTTTAATTCTAAGCTTATTTAAGGTGCGAGAGTGGATTATTAATGCAATCCCTCTGGTGCTCAAGCAAGCAATAGCAACGGGTATTGGCGCATTTTTAGCTCTCATCGCACTTAAAAGTGCCGGTATTATTGTATCAAGTCCTGCAACACTGGTGCAGTTGGGTGATATTACCTCGCCTGGTCCTTTATTGGCTATTTTCAGCTTTTTTGTTATTGCTGCACTGCTTTATCGCGATTTTAAAAGTGGCGTACTGATTAGTATTTTACTAGTCACCGCGATTGCTGTGTCTATGGGGTTAGTGGAGTATCATGGTGTTATTGCTATGCCACCTTCTATCATGCCGACCTTTATGCAACTGGACTTTAGTGCCGCGTTTGAACTGTCGATGTTGAGTGTTATTTTTGCGTTTTTATTCGTTGATTTGTTTGATACCTCAGGCACGTTAGTTGCGGTAACTCAGAAGGCTGGTTTAGCAGATAAAAACGGTAATATGCCGCGTTTAGGTCGTGCATTAAGCGCCGACAGCACAGCAACCATTGCAGGTGCAATGCTCGGTACTTCAACAACCACGTCATACATTGAGTCTGTTGCAGGTGTATCTGTTGGTGGTCGAACGGGTTTGACCGCTGTGGTTGTGGGTTGCTGCTTTTTACTGATGATGTTTTTTGCGCCTTTAGCTCAAATGGTGCCTGCATACGCAACCGCGGGAGCTATTTTATATGTATCTGTATTGATGCTACAAAACTTAAAGTTTGTGAATTGGGACGACATGACTGATGCAATTCCGGTGAGTGTTGTATTATTAATGACACCGCTGACGTTCTCAATTGCACACGGTATTGCACTTGGTTTTATTTCTTATACGGCGGTAAAAGTGCTGTGTGGCAAAAAAGATCAGGTAAGCATTAGTGTTTGGATTTTAACGGCCTTGTTTATTGTTAAGTTCGCATTTTTATCTTAATGCAGGCAGCTTGTTAGAGTATGTATATGTCCTAGTATGTAAACACAAAGTGGGGCAAAATCCTATTCAAAAAAAAGCCCATGCAACTGCATGGGCTTTTTTATTTAGAAAGGAGTTACCATTTCTTTTTAGGTGCAAATAATACGTCTAAATCATCTTGCTCTTGTTCGTTCTTTTTCTTCAATGATGTAGCATTTGATGCCTTGAGTTCATTACTTATCGTTTCAAGGTAGCCTTCAACTTCAGCTCGTTTTGCCGTAATGTAATCGTCATTAAATGAAACACTGTTAAGTGTGGCAGCTGCTTTTTCAAAGTACTGCCTAGCAGAGCCTATCATTCCAGCTGTTTGCGCTGATAACCCACGTTTTATTTGGCTTTCAATGTTGATTCTTAGTTGTAGCTTTTCAAGGCGTTTGTCTTCTGCAATAAATACCTGGCTGTCTACTTTGCCTTTATTATGCTCAGAACGAATAATAGTGCGTAACTTTTTAATGCCTTGTATTAGCGATATCAGTTGTTTGTCGTTGCCTGGTAATACAAAGCCATCTGAACCGTCTTGAATTGGGTTTTGTAGTCGCTCTTTTGCTTCTTTTAAGCGGTTTTTTAGTCCACTACCTCCGCTTGAAATAGACACCATTTGACTGAGCGCATCATGAATTCGTCGTTGTAATATTCGCTGAGTTGCCTCTGAAAGTGGAATGTTGGCGCTATTCATTAATGCTTCTTCGGTTTCTTCAATGATTGCTTTTTGTTTTGTTAACTCTTTGCGTCGTTCAGCTTCTTGTTTTTCTTTGTGTTGCTGAACAGCACTAACCCATAGTGCAATGACTATAAGTGCAACAATTAATACAATTATAATGGAAACTATCATGTTATAATTCTCAAATTCTTAACCTTATTATCTAATCTTACATTAAATATATAAAAGGTGGGAAACTTTGCTCAGATTAACTGAAAAAAGCGTCACCATAAAGCGTTTAAATCTTAATATGTTATGTTTCGATTGCTGATAATCATTGCTACCTCAAGTTTATTTATTGTGTTAACCTGAAATTTCAACAAATTAATTGTTATATTATGTAACATTAATCAGCCTTTTATATAGCTACCTATAGTTAGGGTGCGCTTTTATCTGTCAATGTGAATTATAACGAAACTACATAGCCATGAAATTACAACAACTTAGATATATCGTAGAAGTTCAAAATCATAAATTAAATGTTTCAGCTACGGCTGAGAGTTTATTTACCTCCCAGCCTGGTATTTCTAAGCAAGTACGTATGTTAGAAGATGAGCTCGGTGTACAAATTTTTGGCCGCAGTGGTAAGCATTTAACTCATGTTACAGGCGCTGGCGAGGAAATCATTAACATATCACGCGAAATACTCTCAAAAGTTGAGGGTATTAAAGCGGTTGCGAATGAACATACTTTACCGGATCAAGGCAAACTTAATATTGCTACCACGCATACACAAGCACGGTATGCGTTACCGAGTGTAATTAAAGGCTTTACTCAAAAATATCCTGCGGTATCACTGCATATGCATCAAGGTACACCACAGCAAATATCTGATGCAGCCGCTCGCGGTGATGCTGACTTTGCCATTGCCACAGAAGCGCTTCATTTATATTCAGATTTAGTAATGCTGCCTTGCTACCATTGGAATCGTAGTATTGTGGTTGCTAAAGATCATCCCCTTGCGAAAAAAGTGGATAATTTAACAGTGGCTGATATAGCTCAATACCCACTCATTACTTACGTATTTGGCTTTACAGGTCGTTCGGAGCTCGACAAAGCATTTAATGCTTACGGATTAGAGCCACATATTGTATTTACTGCCACCGATGCCGATGTCATTAAAACGTATGTGCGTTTAGGGCTAGGTGTGGGTGTGGTTGCATCTATGGCAATTGATCAGGTAAACGACAGCGACTTAGTGTGCATTGATGCTAGCCATTTATTTGAGGCGAGCACGACTAAAATTGGTTTTAGAAAGGGCAGCTTTTTACGCACCTACATGTATGACTTTATCGAACGTTTTGCACCGCATTTAACTAAAGAGCGAGTAGAGCGTGCGAGTTTACTGCGAAATCAAGAAGATGTTGATAAGTTATTTGCTGATATTGAACTTCCTGTAAAGTAACCGCCATAAACAGCAATGAAAAGCCGCTTAGTTTTGCAACTAAGCGGCTTTTTTGTGCTATGTAATTAACCTGAACTGTGGATAATAAATCCATCTCAAGCAGCTATTTTCAGCGCTAACTGCGTTGAATTTACTTGCAATAGGCTAGCTATTGACGAGTAATTTCGCCTTGTTTTCACTAAAAATCTCTAGCTAGAGAAAATAAACATAAATATCATTTTGATTCAATATGTTAGTAAATCTCTTAACCAGAGCTCAGGTTAATTAGCACTCGATAATATTAACGGCCAGTCCACCGCGAGCGGTTTCTTTGTATTTTGTTTTCATATCGTTACCCGTATCGAGCATGGTTTTTATTACTTTATCCAGCGATACTTTTTGCTCACCACTACCGCGTATAGCAAGGCGCGACGCATTAATTGCTTTAATAGCGCCCATTGCATTACGTTCAATACAGGGGACTTGCACTAAGCCGCCAACAGGGTCACAGGTTAACCCTAAGTTATGTTCCATACCAATTTCAGCGGCATTTTCTACGTGTACAACGTTACCACCAACAATTTCAGTAAGTGCGCCTGCGGCCATTGAACAAGCAACACCGACTTCGCCTTGGCAACCCACTTCAGCACCAGAAATAGAGGCATTCTTTTTATATAAAATGCCTATTGCAGCGGCAGTTAATAAGTAGCGGGTAGCAATATCACGGTCTACTTCTTTAATAAAAGTATGATAATACATTAATACTGCAGGTAAAATTCCGGCTGCGCCATTTGTGGGGGCAGTTACTACACGTCCTCCGGCTGCATTTTCTTCGTTTACAGCTAATGCGAATAAATCAACCCAGTCCATGGCGCGCAGCGGATCGTTACTGACTTCTACATTAAGCTTTAAATATAAGCTTGGCGCACGGCGTTTTACTTTTAATCCGCCAGGTAAAATACCTTCGGTGCGCATACCTCGCTCAATACAGGCTTTCATTACTTGCCAAATATTAAATAGCTCATCTTTAATGGCTTCTTCACTGCGTAACGTTTTTTCGTTTTTCATCATTAACGTTGATACGCTGTAACCCGACTCTTTACACATTTCGAGTAATTCTTTAGCCGAGCCAAACGGGAACGGGGCTGGGTTTTCTTCACGGATATCTAAAGCGGCTTGTTTTTCTTTTTCAAACTCTTCATCCGTAACAATAAATCCGCCACCAATAGAGTAGTAAACTTTGCTATATACTTTTTCGCCATTGTTATAGGCAATAATTTCCATTGCGTTGGAATGTTTAGGGAGTGTCTTTCTGCGATGAAAAACAATCGCGCCCTGCTTAGGGAATTTAGCTTTGTGAGTTTGGTTCAGGTAAATAACCTGTTCTTTTTCAATTTTAGCGAGTATGTCATCCACTAAATCGGCATCAATGGTTTCAGGATCATACCCTGCTAAGCCAAGTATCACTGCTTTACCAGAGCCGTGGCCAACACCTGTTTGGCCAAGCGAGCCGTAAAGCTCTACTTTTACATCGGTCACATTTGCTAATAGTTGTTGTTCGTTTAGGTCATTAACAAATAAGCGTGATGCACGCATTGGGCCAACGGTATGTGACGATGAAGGGCCAATACCAATGCTAAACATATCAAATGCACTGATCATAATGTGTGTCTCTACTTAGTTTTCTCAGCATTAAGCTGTTCTTTGAACGGTCGACTATAATAACGTGGAAACGCAGGTGTGTAACCCTTATTAGTAAAGATTTAAACTGGTATGGCGAGTTGTTTTGTAAAGTTTTTAATAATGCTGGCTGTGGCTCCCCACAAAAGCCCATGTGGGGTGATAAAGCCATTTAAGGTAATGATTTTTCCACCTCGTTCAAAGGGCAAAGGTTGCCAGTTAGCCGCGTTATTCAGCGCTTTTATAGAGAGTAAAAAGCTAGCTTGCACTTCGTTGTGGTCGTTTTCCCACACTGTTTCTTTTTTAATTAAGCCTACAAAGGGGCGTATAGTAAATCCGGTCAGGGTTGAATATTCAGGTAACTGACCTAACACATGGACATTTTGCGGGGCAATATTAAGCTCTTCATGTAATTCACGCAGTGCGGTGGTGCGTAGGTTAACATCATCAATTTCAAACTTGCCGCCCGGTAAACAAATCTCCCCAGGGTGGTGATGAAGGTAGGTTGGTCGCTTACACAATAAAATATGTGCTTCGTTATCTATATCAATCAATGGCAGCATTACTGCGCTTGCGCGCTTTTTTTTATTATCTTTGAGCTGATCCACGGCTAAACTGCGGTTTAATTGAAAACGAGCCGAAATGGTTTCACTATTCAAAGCGACCTTCATTTAATATAGGAAGTATTTTATTTACTTTATCGTAAGTTTCTTGATATTCCAATTCGACTTTTGAATCAGCAACAATACCACCCCCAGCCCAACAATATATTTGTTGTTGATGTGTGACTAAAGTTCGAATAGTAATACTGGTATCCATATTGCCGCAGCCACTAATGTAACCAATAGAGCCACAATAAATGCTACGTCTATGTGGCTCTAGTTCTTCTATTATTTCCATGGCACGGACTTTTGGTGCGCCTGTAATTGAACCACCGGGAAACGCAGCTTCCAGTTGATCAACCGCTGTTTTACCCTCATCAAGGGTTGAGGTGACCGTACTCACTAAATGGTGTACCGCCGGAAAACTTTCAATAGCAAATAATGAGGGTACAATAACCGAGCCCGGTTTAGCGACTTTTCCTAAATCATTTCGCAGCAGGTCCACTATCATGACATTTTCGGCGCGATCTTTACTTGAATTTGCCAGTAAGGTCGCTTGTTTTGCATCCTCAAGGGCATCTGCTTTGCGAGGTAAAGTCCCTTTAATGGGTTTTGTTTCTACTTTATTGTCGTGTACTGCAATAAAACGCTCGGGTGAGATTGACAAAATAGCGCCCTGAGGATGATTAATAAAACTAGAAAAAGGCGCTTTATTAGCCTGAGTTAATTTAACATAGGCGCTCCAAGGCGAGCCTTGGTAATGTGCGCTAAAACGCTGCGCTAAGTTAATTTGATAGCAATCACCACTTTTTAGGTATTCTTCAATCGCGGCAAACTTTTCGCTATAGCTAGTCTGACTCATATTTGACTGCCACGGTGATGTAAGCGAAAAGCTTTCATGTTTAGGTGGTTGCGCTAAATATTGCTGATATAGCCAAAGGCGGTCTACATTGGGCTGCGAAACATAAAACCACGTGCGCAGTTGTTTATCGTAAATCAGTGCATCGAGGTAAAGTCCAACCGCCATTTGCGGTAAATTTATGTCGTGTAAAGCGCTGCTTGGTAGTTGCTCTATAGTACGGCCTAAGTCATAGCCAAAATAACCCAGCCAGCCACCATTAAAAGGTAAGTTGTTGGCGGCTTTAGTGCTGTCTAACTTTGCCAGTTCATTATTCATTATTTCAAAGCAGCTTTTTATGTTTGGCTGGTTATTAAAAACGCTTTGATTATTTTCGACTTCAAGGGTGCTCTGGGGGTCAATCGCAATAATGTCAAAACGACTGTTTATGTGATCACTATCACCCGAATCTAATAAAATGGCGTAAGGCAAATGAGCAAAATGCGAAAATACCTCAATACAATTTTGTGATATGGCTAATTCAACACAATTTTTTTTATTGTTTAGCATTTACTACCCCTATAAGAACTGGCTCCAAACGGGCTGGGAGGGTATCATAAGTCAAATTTATTTGGCAGCGTTTAGTGAGCGCTGTAGTTGAAAACAGTTCGAACCACCGTCACGGGTTTGATATCGCTTACGTGCTGCGTGAGTAACAACAACTTAAGGAACCACTATGAGTACAATTCGTCAGCAAGACTTTATTGATAGCATTGAAGATGCCTTGCAATACATCTCGTTTTACCATCCTCTTGATTTTGTTCAAGCACTAGAGAAAGCGTATAACAAAGAACAAAGTAAAGCCGCTAAAGATGCGATTGCGCAAATTTTAATTAACTCGCGTATGTCGGCAGAAGGTAAGCGCCCACTGTGTCAAGATACTGGGATCATCACTTGTTTCGTAAAAGTAGGTATGGATGTTAATTGGGATAAAACCGACTTAACAGTACAACAAATGGTTGATGAGGGAACGCGTCGTGCGTACTTAAATCCAGATAACCCTTTACGTGCATCGATTGTTGCAGATCCTGCGGGAACACGTAAAAACACTAAAGATAATACGCCATCAGTGGTTCACATTGACTTAGTTGCAGGCGATAAAGTCGAAGTGATGGTCGCTGCTAAGGGCGGCGGCTCAGAAAACAAAAGTAAAATGGTGATGTTAAACCCATCTGACGATGTGGCTGAGTGGGTAGAAAAAACGCTACCAACAATGGGGGCGGGTTGGTGTCCACCAGGCATGCTAGGCATAGGTATTGGTGGCACGGCAGAAAAAGCAGCGGTAATGGCCAAAGAGTCATTAATGGATCCGGTTGATATTCATGAACTAATTGAGCGCGGCGCAGAAACAACAGAAGAAAAGCTGCGTTTAGAAATCTTTGAACGTGCGAATAAACTAGGTATTGGTGCGCAAGGCCTTGGCGGTTTAACCACGGTTGTTGATATTAAAATTAAAACGGCGCCAACTCACGCGGCTTCAAAGCCAGTGGTTATGATCCCAAATTGTGCTGCTACGCGCCACGTTCACTTTACCCTTGATGGTTCAGGTCCTGCGAATTTAAAAGCACCTAAATTAGAAGATTGGCCAGAAGTGACTTTCGAAGTGGGTGAGGGCACACGCCGTGTTAATTTAGATACTCTTACTAAAGAAGACACTAAAGAATGGAAAATGGGTGAAACCGTTTTACTCTCAGGTACTATTTTAACGGGTCGAGATGCTGCTCATAAACGTCTGCAAGATATGATCAACTCAGGGGAAGGTTTACCTGAAGGTGTTGATTTTGATAACAAGTTTATTTATTACGTTGGCCCTGTGGATGCAGTAGGCGATGAAGCAGTAGGCCCAGCGGGTCCCACAACGGCAACACGTATGGATAAATTTACCGATATGATGTTAGAAAAAACCGGCATCGTGGGTATGATTGGTAAAGCTGAACGAGGCCCTGCAACGGTTGAGTCTATTAAAAAGCACCAGTCAGTGTATTTGATGGCGGTAGGCGGTGCGGCTTACTTAGTATCTAAAGCTATTAAAAAAGCACGTGTTGTTGCCTTTGAAGATTTAGGTATGGAAGCTATCTACGAATTTGAAGTAGAAGATATGCCAGTAACAGTTGCCGTAGACAGTGAAGGAGCAAATGCTCACACCCAAGGCCCTGCTATTTGGAAAGCAAAAATTGAAGAGCTAGACAGCAAAATGAAGTAAATTTTTACTTAAAAAGCAATCATATAAGCGAGCACTGTGTGCTCGCTTTTTTATTTACTTTTACATTTGCAAAGACTTATACACCTCAGACCAGTTTATGCTGCGTAGGCAATGAGCGTATAAGCCACTGTATTTCAAGCTGTAGTATACTTTTTTAGGGTGTATGGTTAAGTTTACAAACAACTGCAAGGTGACGTTCACGTAAGCGTAAGCTTTAATTGCGATGGTGTTTTTAGCTTTTATACTTAATCAAATGGTTATTTTTGGAATTTTTATGCTTACTTTTAACGATAAGTCATTTTATTTTTCACTTTGACGCGCTTTATTTGGTTTATCTACTCATAGTGTGGCGAACCATTAACTGAAGTGATAAAGTCTCGACAATTTGTAGCGTGCTTGCCCAAAAGGGCCCATTATTTTCGGAGTATTTAAAGTGGTTGTATTTAATCAAGTTGAATTTGATAACCATGAACAAGTGGTTTTTTGTTCAGACAAAGCGTCTGGTTTGAAGGCCATTATTGCGGTACATAACACAAACTTAGGCCCTGCGGTAGGCGGTTGTAGAATGTGGGATTATGCTAACGATGAAGACGCAGTATATGATGTGCTGCGTTTATCAAAAGGGATGACCTATAAAAATGCCGTAGCACGCTTGCCATTTGGTGGTGGTAAATCGGTTATTATTGGTAATGCCAAAGAAATCAAATCTGAGCAGTTATTTCGCGCATTTGGTCGCCAGTTAGAGCGACTAAATGGTAGCTACTACTCAGCAGAAGATGTAAACATTACCTGTGATGATGTGGCGTTAATGAACAAAGAAACAAATTACGTGCTAGGCCTTGAAGGAAAAAGTGGTAACCCTTCGCCGTTTACAGCCTATGGTACGTTTTTAGGTATGAAAGCAGCGCTTAACCATCAACGCGGTATTCAAGACTTTTCTGGTATTAAAGTTGCGGTGCAAGGTTTAGGTGCAGTAGCTTATGGATTATGCAAACATTTGTCTGAAGCTGGTGCTGAGTTATTTGTTACCGATATTAATCAAGCTGCAGTAGAACGTGTAGTAAATGACTTTGGCGCAACCGCAGTTGGTATTGATGAAATATACGACCTAGATGTGGATATTTATGCACCCTGTGCATTAGGTGCCACTATTAATGACACAACAATCCCACGCTTAAAAGCAACGATAGTAGCAGGCTGTGCAAACAATCAACTTGCTGAATCACGCCATGGTGAAATTTTACGTGAAAAAGGTATTTTATATGCGCCTGATTATGTAATAAATGCAGGTGGTATTATTAACGTTTATTACGAAACTGCACCAGAGGGTTACAGTAAAGAGGCTTCTAATAAACACGTAGAAAGAATTTACGATACACTTAGTGAAATTTTTACCCGTAGTGAAAAAGAGCAAAAATCAACGCATTTAATTGCCGATGAACTGGCACAAGAAATTATTGAAAACGGACTTTAAGTTTCCACTCGGTTTAAAATAGGAGCGAAATACGCTCCTTTTTTATACCTTATGTAAGACTTTGGTATAACTACACCCAAAGCGTCATTTTAGTTAATGCGAATATAGATAAAGCACGGTAAAATTTAGTTTTACATTTTATCTATATTTTATGTCCTCTACTGATTTTTCTATTACTCCTCTTGATTTTGAGCAATGGCCTCGAAAGCAACACTTTGAGTTATTTCAGCAGTTCACTCAGCCTTATTTTAATGTGTGCGTACAACTGAATGCGAAAAAGTTATATACCGCCTGTAAACAAGCTAATATTGCTTTTTTTCATGGTTATATTTATTGCTTATTAAAAGCCTGTCATCAGTATGAGCCGATGATGCTGCGCATTATTAACCAAAAACCTTGTTACTTAAGTGCTACGCGGGCAAGTGTAGTCGAGCTTGCCGATGATGAGTCGTTTCGCTTTAGTTATTTTAAATTACACGAGTCGTTAAATGAATTTGCCCGTGAGGCGAAAGTTATTAGCGATACCACAAAATTAAACCCACTGTTTTCTGATGCGTTTGCAGCAACTGAAGGGCAAGCAGATTTAATTCATGTTTCTGTATTACCTTGGTTAAACTTTAGCAGCTTTTCGCATGCATTTACCCACGGTCAAAGTAATGGTATTCCTAAATTTGTGTTTGGCCAATACAACACTGAGACAGGTAAAATGCCGCTTGCTATTGATGTTCATCATGCGTTGTTGGATGGGCTTCATGTCGCTAAATTTATAAAGCAATTACAGTATACATTTGATAATTTAAGTAATAATAATTAATGAAAAAGTTGTAAATTTTATGTTATTATTTGCTAGCAGTGCTTTTAACTTAAATTGTCACTCTAAACTTACCC
>NZ_LYRQ01000007.1:0-95434 GCF_001661605.1 Pseudoalteromonas sp. MQS005
TTCGGGGTTCGGGGTTCGGGGTTCGGGGTTCGGGGTTCGGGGTTCGGGGTTCGGGGTTCGGGGTTCGGGGTTCGCCAAAATTATGCTTGGTATTAATTAAAACGCAATTAGTAATTTATTTATAAAAGCAAAGAAAGGCTGTGTTTTTTGCTCATTTGTACTCGCTCTTTGCTGTTTGTGCAAATAGATTTTAAGTGATTTATTCACCACAGAGGTTAAGAGGCGCTGCATTTTACCCGCGTCTCGCGCCTCGTAGCCCGTAGCCTTCTCATTTACTCTCATTCGCTTCTCTGTGTTCAAATAGCTTTTAATGAATTATGCACAAAGAGGTTATGAGACGCTGCGCTTTTAGAGGAAAAAGCAACTATCAGGGTGTAGCAGCGATTTTATATCGCGTCAGGCCTAGGTCATTGCATTTTACCCGCAGCTCGAAGTCCGTTGTCTTCTCATTTACTCTCATTCGCTTCTCTGTGTTCAAATAGCTTTTAGTGAATTATGCACAAAGAGGGCTATGAGGCGCTGCGCTGAAAGAGCAGGTTAAAGGATAAAGGTTTCAGATTTTAGCACTAGCTAGCGTCTCGCAGCTCGAAGTCCGCTGTCTTCTCATTTACTCTCATTCGCTTCTCTGTGTTCAAATAGCTTTTAGTGAATTATGCACAAAGAGGGCTATGAGGCGCTGCGCTGAAAGAGTAGGTTAAGGATAAAGGTTTCAGATTTTAGCACTAGCTCGCGCCTCGCAGCCCGTTGCCCGTTACCCGCAGCCCGTAACTTTCAAATAATAAAAAAAGGAGCATTGCTGCTCCTTTTTAAATTTTACTTAGGTTTATTTAATATCAAACCGGTCGGCGTTCATCACTTTTACCCATGCGGCGACAAAGTCGTGTACAAAACGAGTTTTGTTATCGTCTTGAGCATAAAACTCTGCCAGTGCACGGAGTATTGAGTTTGAACCAAATACTAAATCAACCCGCGTAGCCGTGTACTTAGTTTTACCACTAGCGCGGTCGACTATGTTGTACTCGCCTTTAGCTGCAGGCTCCCAGCGGTTGTTCATGTCGGTTAAATTAACAAAAAAGTCGTTACTGAGTACACCTACGTTATCGGTAAATACACCATGTTCACTATTGCCATAGTTAGTACCTAGTACGCGCATACCGCCTAGTAATACGCTCATTTCTGGTGCGGTTAGCCCCATTAATTGGCTGCGCTCTAGTAATAGCTCCTCGGCGGATACAGCATAGTCTTTTTTCAGCCAATTTCTAAAACCGTCATGAATTGGTTCTAATGGCTCGAATGACTCTGCATCGGTCATGTCATCACTAGCATCGCCACGCCCTGGGGCAAACGGTACGGTTATATCAACTCCTGCCTTTTTAGCCGCTTGCTCAACCGCAGCGGTGCCGCCAAGTACAATTAAATCGGCCATACTGACAGGCTTAGTTAAACTCGCTTGCAGTTTTTCAAAGGCTGCAATCACATTGGCTAAACGCTCTGGTTCGTTACCTTGCCAGTTATTTTGCGGAGCAAGGCGAATACGGGCGCCATTTGCACCACCACGGTGATCTGAGCCTCTGTAAGTGCGGGCGCTATCCCATGCGGTATTAATTAAGTCGGTTTCACTCAATCCACAATTAAGTAGCTTCGCTTTTAACTCGGTTATTTCAGCGTCGCTTAGGGTGTAATCAACTGCAGGAATAGGATCTTGCCAAATTAAATCTTCACTGGGTACATCGGCGCCCAAATAACGTGATTTTGGCCCTAAATCACGGTGGGTTAACTTAAACCATGCGCGGGCAAATACGTCAGTAAAGTACTCAAAATCGTCATTAAAACGCTCAATAATTTTACGGTACGCTGGGTCGAGCTTCATTGCCATGTCGGCATCGGTCATTATTGGGTTTAAACGAATCGAAGGGTCTTCCACATCAACGGGTTTATCTTCTTCTTTAATATTAACCGGCTCCCACTGATGAGCCCCTGCAGGGCTTTTGGTTAGCTCCCACTCGTAATTGAGCAACAGTTTACAATAACCGTTGTCCCATTTAGTTGGGTAGGTTGTCCATGCGCCTTCAATACCTGAGGTCATGGTATCGCGGCCAATGCCACGGGTTTTATGGTTATTCCAGCCAAGGCCTTGCTCGTGCACATCGGCGGCTTCTGGCTCTGGGCCTAAGTTTTCTTCTTTGCCGTTACCATGGGTTTTACCTACTGTATGGCCACCTACCGTTAGCGCTGCGGTTTCTTCGTCGTTCATTGCCATACGCGCAAAGGTTTCGCGCACTTGTTCTGCGGTTTTAAGCGGATCGGGTTTACCATTTACCCCTTCTGGGTTTACGTAAATTAAACCCATTTGCACTGCCGCTAATGGGTTTTCCATGGTATCGGGTTTATCAACCTGGGTATATCGCTCATCACTTGGCGCAAGCCATTCTTTTTCTGCGCCCCAATAAACGTCTTTTTCTGGATGCCAAATATCTTCACGGCCACCGGCAAAACCAAAGGTTTTTAATCCCATTGATTCGTACGCCATATTACCGGCTAAAATAATTAAATCGGCCCATGAAAGCTTATTGCCATATTTCTTTTTAATTGGCCATAATAAACGGCGCGCTTTATCTAGGTTGGCATTATCTGGCCACGAATTAAGTGGTGCAAAACGTTGATTACCGGTACCACCACCGCCTCGACCATCAGCTAAACGGTACGAGCCCGCAGAGTGCCATGCCATACGGATCATCAGGCCTCCATAGTGCCCCCAATCAGCTGGCCACCAAGGTTGGCTTTGAGTCATTAAATCTTTTAAATCGGTTTTAAGTGCTTCTAGGTCGAGTGAATTAAAAGCGTCGGCGTAATTAAAGTCGCTGTCGTAGGGGCTGCTTTTGCTATCGTGCTGATGAAGAATGTCTAAATTAAGTGAATTTGGCCACCAATCTGTATTGGTGTTTTCGGTTGTAGTATTACTGCCGTGCATAACCGGGCATTTACCCGCTTTATGATTATCCATATTGAGCTCCTTTTTAAGTATAAATAAAAACGCCCATGCTTACTGCTTTTGGTATTCACCAATTGGGAGCGCTGTTATGTATGGTCTCTGCTTATTCAATATACGTGTAGCTGCTTTGATACGCTAGGGCAAAGTAATGCTTTAAAACGATTACTCTCATTTATAAATATGATGATGCAGCCAATGTTTGTGCTTAGCGTAAATAAATATTAAAACTTTTTATAAAATAGATGATCGTTATTAAAAATAGCCACGTAATGTACGATGAAGGGTTTGAAAGTGACTTAGGTTTTCTTAAGTGCACAGTGGAATACCCCCCTTCGCCATGAAATTATAGTTATAAAAGGTGTATAAGTTACTTATGCACCTTTATTTCTTTTTTATTTTTATCCATTTGAATTTAGTTAAGTAAAAATTCAGGTAGGCAAACTTACAATAGCACCTATCTCCTATTGTTCCCTTGATATGTTGATGTAGTTTTTTCCAGCCCAACTTGGGCTGGATTTTTTTTGCCTGTAATAAAAGATTTTTGAGTTAATTCCAGCTTCCCTATCCTCACCCTAGTACCCCTAGTACCAATGATGTGCGCATGTTAAAGTTAACAAAGCGATTAACTAATTTTTTAACTAGGCATATCAATGCGTTTTTATTTTTTACTATTTATTGTATTTATTGGTGTTTTTTCATCTGCGGTGCAAGCTGCTGATAAAAACACCGCAGCACTCAACGAGCAACAACAGCGTGAATTAGCACAGCTAGAAGCCCCTTTGTACAAACCATTACTTGAACGTTATATTCTCGACGAATTAAAGTCGGTACGCCAAGATCAACAAAAACTGCGTGAAGACGTGACCAAACAAGTTACGCATGCACAGTTAGACACCGCCGATCGGGCGCTTACCTACACCACAGATACCATTAATAATGTATTTTTTATTATTACCGCCACCGCGTCTATTTTGGTATTAGTGGGCTGGAACTCGTTACGTGATGTAAAGAACAAAGTAGAAGATATAGTAAACACCCGAGTGAGTGTTATTACTGATGAGTATGAAGATCGCTTGAAAATATTAGAAGAAAAACTGCGAGTACGCTCTGAAGAAATACTCAGTAACCAAGAACGCATATCAATCACTAATGAAGTTCATTCATTATGGATGCGAGCCAACCTTGAAAGTGATATTGCGAATAAAATTGAAATATTCGATGAAATTTTAAAACGTAAACCAGAAGATGTAGAAGCCATTGCCTACAAAGCGGATGCATTATTAGAGCTAAATGAGACTGAGCAAGCTATTGAGCTTTGTAATCAAGCAATTGATATAGATAGCGACTATGGTTACGCCTATTGGCAAAGAGCCTGTGCGTATGCTTTAACACATGAACATGCAGATGCCCTAGCTGATATAAAAATGTCGCTTGAATACTCGCCTAACTTACGAAACGAGCTACTTCACGAAAGTGCTTTTGCCAGCCTACATGATAACGATAGCTTTAATGCGATTGTTTCAAACGAAGCCTAAACTTCGTAGCCTACAGGGAGGGTGGTAAAAAGCGTGAGCAGAACGCGAAAGTTTTGCTCAGTTTTTACTTATTATTACAAGGATGTAAGCCAGTAGAATAACTTAGGCGCAGTTATCGACCCCACTAGGTTAGAAGCTCGCGCCGCAATTAAACTACCTCTAGATTAAACAAATATCAATCTACAAAGGTCAATAGAGCTTAGCGTTTAAAGTATAAGTCTATTGACTTAGTAAGCAGCTCGTCGAGCTGCTCTTCAAAGTCTTCTATGTTGATTTCAAAATGATTTAAATACGCTTTAGCCTGCACTTGAGATAAGTTGCGGTTTTTAACGCTGTATTGCCGCTCATCTTTTTGCTTGTCGTATCGAGGTAAAAATAATAACTGCGCATAATAAGGCGACTTAATATGCTTGTTCGCAAAGCGACAAAAGTCTTCAATGTGGTCTGCGCCCTCAGGGCCTAAACAGCCGGGCTCTACACGATACATTACACGAATTTTTTTCTCGTCACTTAGCTGCATAATTAATAATTACCTAAAAAATAATACCCTAACCACTTTGCCATCTTTAATTTGATAGCTTGAAATAAGCTCTGAACGTTTATCTATCACGTTCGGATCGTTAGAGCAGGTTTCTGATAGCTCATGGTCAATCACAATGTCACCATGCACAATACGCTTAATAGGTGATGAGTGAAGACACTTTAGCTTTTTAAACATAATGCCATAACGCGCAATTAATTTTTCTTTACCTTTAAATAATAGCTCATTCGGGAAAATATAAAACTCAACATCTTCATCATACATACGAATAAATTCTTCAATGTTACGCGCGTTGTAGGCTTTAACTAATTGCTCTATAACAGCAAGTGACTCACGAGACTGTTTTGCTTTGGCTTGTTGCCTTGCTGTAAGTGCCTCTTTTGCTTGCGTTACTGCTTGCTCAGCCTCGACGACCGCTTGTGCTTTATCTACTTTACTTTTAGGCTGTTCAACCGGCTTCGTTGATTCGCTGCCAAGTACTTTAGAATCATCTGCAGTCACTCTCTTTACATCGGGTTGTTTAGGTATGTTAGCCTCTTGAGTTAACGTATCAAGTGCATCTTGTTGCGGCTGTACTTTTTCTGGCTGTGTCAGTTCAGCATTGTTTGATGATGCCGATTGCTCTATGGCATGACAGTTTAATGTGAAAGCGGCGAATAAACACGCATATATAATGAATGAAGGTTTCATGGTTTTCCTAAGTACAAAGACAAAATGCAATTAACGCGCAACATAGCAAATTTTACCCTCATGAGATAGTTATTATAGCGTTATAGCTCATTACCAATACTGCTCAACCGTAATATGCCCCGGCTCTTTT
The DNA here is from genome assembly GCF_001661605.1 of Pseudoalteromonas sp. MQS005. Classification (NCBI taxonomy): domain Bacteria; kingdom Pseudomonadati; phylum Pseudomonadota; class Gammaproteobacteria; order Alteromonadales; family Pseudoalteromonadaceae; genus Pseudoalteromonas; species Pseudoalteromonas sp. MQS005. The sequence continues at coordinate 5,889 of NZ_LYRQ01000007.1, forward strand.
CGACGATTACGCTTATAGTTTTGAGCCACTAATAACTCACTGGTATCTTTAACCATTTGCGGATTACCACACAACATAAACTGCGCATTATTGGGAGTAGCACACAGCCCCACATGTTCAGATAGCGCGTTATTTTTTATCACCGTGGTTATTCGCCCAGCTAAACCTTGTAAAGGCTCCTCACGGCTAACTACTGGCACATAATTAAGCTGCCCTGGATGAGCCTTTAATAACTTATTAATTAGCTCCTGATAGCTTAAATCGCTATTTAGGCGCACCCCATGCACTAAGTTGATATGTTTGTATTTTTGCCATACCTCACTTTGCTGCAATATAGATAAAAACGGGCCAATAGCGGTGCCGGTGCTAAGCATCCAAAGTTGTTCACTCGCTGGCACTTCGTCAAGGGTAAAAAAACCGCTAGCACGGCGCTCTATTAGTACAGTGTCACCTGGGGTTAGTTGTGCTAAATGCGATGACAATTGGCCATCGACTACATTAATTAAATAAAATTCTAAATTTGGATCATCTGGTGCGTTAACATACGAGTAAGCCCGAGCAATGCGTTTTTCACCGTCCATAACAGAGAGCTTTGTAAATTGCCCTGCTTTAAACGGTTCTACATCGGCGTTAACCGTTAAGCTAAATAACGATTCATTCCACCATTTAACTGACTTTACTGTCGCATCAATCCAATTAGACATAATTACTCCAGAGTGTAAAACGTGTTTTAGCTATCAGCTATCAGCTATCAGCTATCAGCTATCAGCTATCAGCTATCAGCTATCAGCTATCAGCTATCAGCTATCAGCTATCAGCTATCAGCTATCAGCTATCAGCTATCAGCTATCAGCTATCAGCTATTAGTTATCAGCTATCAGCTATCAGCTATCAGCTATCAGCTATCAGCTATCAGCTAAAACTTTAAAGTGCTTCATTTTAAAAGCAAGTTTTATAACTTAAACATTAGCATCAAGTTGTAAATACTGACAGGGAAATAAATGAGAAGGCAGCGAGCTACGGGTTTCGAGCAACGAGCTAGTGCTAAAACCTGAGACCTTTAATCTACTCTTTTAGCGCAGCGTCTCTTTGTCCTCTTTGTGAATAAATCACTTAAAAACTATTTGAACAAAGAGAAGTAAATGAGAAGTAAAAGAGAAAGTAAAACACCAAACTGGTAGCAGCGGGTTTACCCCGCGTCTCTATACTTAATGACCTAGACCTGACGCGATATAAAATCGCAGCTACGAAAGACATTTACTGCTAAAAGCAATTTTTCACCACAGAGGGTTCCGAGGCGCTTTGCGCTGCACAGAGGAAGATGGGTGTTTTTTAAGCATTTCTCTGCGAGCTCTGTGTTCTCGGTGGTAAATATTTATTTTTCATTAATGACCTTGCTCGGCATAAAGCCTGCCTACAGTAAATTCAGAAGTTAACCATATCAGTAGGCGGGAGTTTACCTCGCGCATTTGTGTTTAATATCCTAGACCTGACGCGATATAAAATCGCTGCTACAAAAGGCACTTACTGCTAAAAACAATTTTTCACCACAGAGGGTTCCGAGGCGCTTTGCGCTACACAGAGGTAGATTAGTATTTTTTTAAGCATTTCTCTGTGAACTCAGTGTTCTCGGTGGTAAATACATATCTGACGCGATATAAAATCGCTGCTACAGATCAATATTTAGGTTTTTCTTCCTCTAAAAGCGCAGCGTCTCTTCGCCCTCTTTGTGCAAAATTCACTAAAACTGTTTGAACAAAGAGAAGACAACGAGCTTCGAGTGACGAGCAGCGAGCTAGTGCTGAGACCTAGAACCATAAAGCCCGTAGCTCATAGCTCGAAACCCGTGGCCCGCACCCCGAAACCCGTGGCCCGCACCCCGAGGCCCGAATCTCACACCTAAATTTCAGACATAAAAAAAGCCGCATAAAATGCGGCTTTGGGGGTTTAGTCTCACTTCACTTTGGGCGTGTCTCCAAAACTTAGTGAATACGTTACCAAGGAACTGTTGTATTTAACCTGAACTCTGGATAATAAATCTATCTCAAGCAGCTATTTACAGCGCTAACTACGTTGAATTCACTTACAATAGGCGAGCTATTGACGCGTAATTTCGCCTTGTTTTCACTGGAAATCTCTGGCTAGAGAAAATAAACATAAATATCAATTTTGATTCAATACGTTAGTAAATCTCTTAACCAAAGTTCAGGTTAATTAAATTGACTCTAGGGCAATTTTAACCATTTCGTTGAACGTGGTTTGACGCTCATCTGCAGGTGTTGCTTCGCCGGTGATTACATGATCACTGACGGTAAATAATGCCATTGCTTTTGCGCCATACTCTGCTGCTACGCCGTATAAGCCAGCTGTTTCCATATCAACAGCGAGTACACCTAGTTTGTCTAGATCTTTATAAAACGTGTCGTCTGCTTGATAAAAAGTATCGGTAGTAAATACGTTACCTACTTTCGCATCAATACCTAAATCTTTAGCTGCATTTACGCCGTTTAAAAGTAGGTCAAAGTTAGCAATGGCAGCAAAGTCAGTACCACGAACGCGGGCACGATTTACGTTTGAATCTGTGCTTGCACCTTGTGCAAAAATTACGTCGCGAATTTTAATATCGCTACCAATACCACCACAGGTACCTATACGAATAATATTTTTAACGCCAAAACTGACAATAAGCTCACGAGCATAAATTGACATTGAAGGAATGCCCATGCCAGAACCCATAATGCTCACTGGCTTACCTTTGTAAGTTCCAGTAAAGCCGTACATGTTACGTACGCCGGTTACTTGCACTGCATCATCTAAAAAGTTTTCAGCAATATATTGTGCGCGTAGCGGATCGCCTGGCATTAATACTGTTTCGGCAAAATCACCTACGTTTGCACTGATATGCGGAGTACTCATCGATTGTTTTCCTTTTGTTTGGCTAAAAGCCCTATTACTTTAAAAATAGCGAGCGTATTTTTAAGTTATTTAACTGTGTTCAGCTTATCAATAAAGCCATCACCATATTCTAACGCTTTAAGGTTAAACCATTGTGCAAGCGTTTGGCCAATATCGGCAAAGCTATTGCGTTCGCCCAGCGGGGTATTTTTCATCCCTGTCTGATAGGCAATAACCGGCACATATTCACGGGTGTGCTCAGACCCTGGAAAGGTCGGGTCACAGCCATGATCGGCGGTGATCATTAATAAATCATCCGGCTTTAATTGCGCTAAAATAGTGGGTAAGTAATCATCAAACTCTTTGAGCGCTTTCGCATAGCCAACAGGATTTCGGCGGTGACCAAACTTTTCATCAAAATCAACTAAATTGGTAAAAATCAAACTGTGATCCGGCGCAGTCGCAACCACTTCGCTGGTTTTTTCTAGCAAGTTCATTAACCCTGGTGCTTTATGCTTTTGGGTAATGCCTTGATGCGCATAAATATCTGAAATTTTACCAATACTGATAACTTCGCCACCGTCTTTTGCAAGTACATCAAGCAATGTTGGCGATGGCGGTAATACTGAATAATCACGACGATTACCTGTTCTGGCAAAATCTTGATTATTAGAACCCAAAAATGGCCGCGCAATCACTCGCCCTATATTCATTTCATCAAGCAGCGCCCGTGCGATTTCGCAAACTTGATAAAGCTTCTCTAGGCCGAATGATTCTTCATGCGCGGCTATTTGAAACACACTGTCAGCTGAGGTGTAACAGATTGGTTTACCTGTTTTTACGTGCTCTTCACCCAGCTGCTCTAAAATCGTGGTACCTGAGGCATGGCAATTGCCTAAAATGCCCGGAATACCTGTGCGAGCAATAAACTCGTCTACAAATTCTTGTGGGAAACTCGGCTGTGTTTTAGGGAAGTAACCCCAATCAAATAACACTGGCACGCCTGCCATTTCCCAATGACCCGATGGCGTGTCTTTACCGCTTGAAAGCTCTTTTGCGTAACCCCATGCACCTTGTGGTTCATGTCGCTCAGCAACTAAACAGGGTTCTTTACCAGCGGCTTCACATGCATCCACTAACCCTAATTTTGAAAGGTTAGGAAGCGAAAGCTTATTGCCAGTCTCGTCATAATATGCCTTGAGTAAATGTGCGAATGTATTAGCACCAACATCACCAAATTTATCTGCATCGGGTGCTGCGCCAATTCCTAAACTATCCGCCATTAAGATAATTGCTCTTGCCATTGTGACCTCACATCTGTTCTAGGTGGTTACTTTATCTGCTCTTCGAATTTTCCGTACAGGACATAAGTCCTGTTTCATAAAACCTAAACATTATAAATTTGCACTCTTAAGCGAAGCAAAAGAGATTAATCGTGTCTTTTTTGCTATTGTGATCTACCAACAATATATCCTTCTGTGTGGGTGAGAACTTTAGTGACACGAACTATTATAGCTATTGCAGGCGCATCGGCGTCCGGCAAATCTCTATTTAGCCAAACTATTTACAATGAATTGGTAAATGAGCTTGAACCAGGCGCTATCGCCATTATTGAAGAAGATGCTTATTACAAGGATCAATCGCATTTGCCGATGGCACATCGTACGCAAACGAATTACGACCATCCTGATGCATTTGAACACGAGCTATTGCTTGAGCATTTAACGCAACTTCGTAATGGCCACTCTGTTGAAGTACCAACTTATGATTATGCCCAGCATACACGTAGCGATAAAACGCGCCGTGTGGCTTCGGCTAAAATACTCATTGTAGAAGGTATTTTATTACTGAGTGATAAAGCGCTTAATAAAGAATTTGATATCAAGGTGTTTATAGATACGCCATTAGATATTTGTTTAATGCGCCGAATGCAACGCGACATGGAACAAAGAGGCAGAACATTACAATCTGTTGTTGAGCAATATCAAGCAACTGTTAGACCGATGTTTTATCAATTTATTGAGCCTTCAAAGCATAACGCTGACTTAGTTGTGACTCGAGGCGGTATGAATCGCGTTGCGATTGATATTATAAAAAGTAAAATAAAGTACATTTTACAAGAATAACAACGGGAAACGTTTGTATGACAACATTTATGAGCTTAGTAGGCATGCTAGTGCTACTAGGCATCGCTTTTGCGGCCTCAACTGATCGCAAAGCAATAAAATTAAGAACCGTGGGTATCGCATTTTTAATGCAAGTCATTATCGGCGGTTTTGTACTGTTTTTTGAAGCAGGAAAAAATGTATTAGCGAGTATGTCTCGCGCCGTTTCATCGGTGATTGGATTTGCTAACGATGGTATAAGCTTTTTATTTGGCCCACTAGCATCGCAAGATACACTCGGGTTTATTTTTGCCATTCAAGTATTGCCAGTGATTGTGTTTTTCTCAGCGCTTGTTGCTGTGCTTTACCACCTTGGCATTATGGATTGGGTGATTAAAATTTTAGGCGGTGGTTTACAAAAACTGTTGAAAACCTCTCGCACCGAGTCGCTTTCAGCCACCGCAAATATTTTTGTGGGCCAAACTGAAGCACCACTCATTGTTAAACCGTTTATTGCGACAATGACCAAGTCGGAATTGTTTGCAGTAATGGTTGGTGGTTTGGCAACCGTAGCAGGCTCGGTAATGGCCGGTTACGTGATAATTGGTGTAGACCTTAAATACTTAATTGCGGCCAGTTTTATGGCAGCGCCTGGTGGTTTCTTAATGGCAAAAATGATTGTGCCAGAGACAGAAACGCCAAGAGATGATTTAGCCGATATAGATTTAGGCGACGACAAACCGGTTAACGTAATCGATGCAGCAGCATCAGGTGCGTCAAACGGTATGCAGTTGGCACTTAACGTAGGTGCAATGCTACTTGCTTTTGTTGCATTAATTGCTTTATTAAACGGTTTGTTAGGCGGTATTGGTGGGTTGTTTGATTACCCAACACTAACGCTACAAGAAATTTTAGGTTATTTATTTGCCCCTGTTGCATGGTTACTAGGAGTACCGTGGAATGAGGCAATTATAGCCGGCAGCTTTATTGGTCAAAAGTTAGTGGTAAATGAGTTTGTTGCTTACTTAGACTTTATAAATTATCGCGATACGTTAAGTGCGCATACACAAGCAATTGTTACTTTTGCTTTGTGTGGCTTTGCTAACTTATCATCGATAGCCATTTTACTAGGTGGATTAGGCGGTATGGCGCCTAGTCGGCGAAAGGATATCGCACGCTTAGGGCTCAGAGCAGTGTTAGCAGGATCTATGGCTAACCTTATGAGCGCAGCAATTGCTGGGTTTTTCCTCTCGCTAGCTTAGAAACTTAATGAGACGATCCAACTGTTGCAAAACAATAGGATAGCGCTTTAAGGGGTTAAAGCACTATCTGACTTGAACGATACTTCACCAAGGGCCGCAAGGCCCTTTTATCGTTTTTATAGCCTCTACTTTCTAAATCCTCAGCAATTCATACCTAAAAATTCCCTAGCAAAGCTTTCATTCACGCACTCCTTACGCCATCAAAAGCCATCATTGCACTTATACCAATCCGCAATAATACTTAATCATTTTGCGGGGCTAAACATGTCGCTACCTGTGTTAAAAAATTCTCATTTAGAACAACTAAATAGCGAATTTTTTGCCTAGCTATCAACTCGTTTTTCCAGCCTCAAAATAGACCACTTAATTAAGCGAATTGGTATTACTAAAAAATATGAACAACTGTGTAGCTGTAGGAGCATTTACTTATTAGCCCTTTACAAGGCACTTGAGAGTATAAAAGGTAGCGAAGTTAACAAGAATGAAGGCTGTGAAGAGGTAATATAGGCATTATTGAGTGGGAACTTTTTGAGTTTTTCTGTGCTTAGGCGTGTTTATTATTGTCTATAGGCTTAATTTTTTACATAACGTTTAATGTAAGCTTCATAGCCAGACTCTGCCTTAAGCTGCTCAAGTGCTTGATTAAAGCGTTTTACTACCACAGGTGAAGCGGCTTTGTTAAAGCCAATATAGTTGCCTTTAAGCTCATCCACATGAATTTGCTTGAGCTTCACCAAATCATCCCTAGAGTACCCAAATGGCTCAGTTTGATGATCAATAGTAAAGTCAGAGCCAATAATTAAATCGATGCGTTTTTTAAAAAACAGTCGCATAAATGAGTCTGCTTCACTAAACAGTAGTAAGTTTTTATCGGTAACAAACCCAAGTCGACGCACCAGCATTTCATAAATGTCGCCTCGCACTATGCCCAACGAGTAGTTTTTAGCTTGTGAAATATCATTCATCACAATATGGTCGCTAGTTTTTAATTTAAAAAAGTAGGTTTGGCTCGATACCAAAGGTCCCACCCATTCAAAAAGAGGAATACGTTCTTGCGTTTTTGCTAGAGAAATGATGGCTGAGTGTGGGTTATTTTGCACTAACTGGTAAGCACGCTTCCAAGGTAACATAATAAATTCGCACTCTAGTGCGGCACGAGCACAAGCATCTTTCACTATATCATGATTAATACCCGCCAGCTGCCCAGCTTCATTTTGAAAATTGTAAGGGGCAAAGCTTTCGGTATAAATAACCAATTTAGGCTCATTAGCCTGAATATTATGGCTAAATAACAACCCTAACGCTAATAATGTAAATTTAAAAATAAACACCCCCTGTGATTTAAGTATTAACTTTAACCTAGAAAGCGTACAGAAACTATTAATTTATAGCGCAGTTTATGATGTTAAAAATAGCAGGTGATGTAAATAGAAATGAAAATGACCGTGGTGATATATTTGCGCAACACTGTGGTGGCAGATCTTGAATTTTAGACACAAAAAAAGCGCCTTAAGCGCTTTTTTTCATTTTACTTAAAAAGTAAAATTATAGAGCTGTGATGTTATCAGCTTGAGGACCTTTTTGACCTTGTGAAAGAGTAAACTCTACACGTTGGCCTTCAGCTAAAGTTTTGAAACCTTCGCTTTTGATTGCTGAGAAATGTGCGAAAACGTCTGGACCATTTTCTTGCTCGATGAAACCAAAACCTTTAGACTCGTTGAACCACTTAACTGTACCTGATACGATGTTAGACATAGTATTATTCCTGATATAAAAATTAAATTGTGCCCTAATGGGCGGTGTAGCAAAAAATGAGATGGTACTTAAAAACTTCAGGACGGTACTACAAGTATTACTTATACAACAACGAAATGGAGATTTATAAATTATCATGCTTTCTTTCTAGCTGCGGACTACTATATAGAGTTACAGACTCAAGTCAACCCTTAATGCGATTTAATTTATAAAATAGCTTAAGCAGCCCGTTTTATAAATTAAGTACTTGTTTAAAGAGCTTAAAATTCAAATTCTAGTGCCATTCTAAAGCTATGATTTTTCTCTGACTGGCTAATTTCAGTAATAAAACCGGCTTCCCACTTTAATTGTTTTTGTCCATCAAAGCGATGTAACCCTATAAATCCGGGGCCAATACCCACAAAGTCTTCGCCAAGATAAACCTCAACCGCGGGCTGAAAAGCAGACAAATAGCGGTAGCGATATTGCGCTCTAAATTCGCTTTCCCACTCATTTTGTATATCTTGGCCCCACTCGTACACTAAAAATGCATTCATAGTGAGACTTGCACGACCAAACTCTTTTTCAATCACAAAACCGGTGGTTGCTTCGTATGCGTCGGCGTCATGCTGTTTTTCAAATTCAAATAACGCGCCCCAATCAGCCCATAGCCTGCCCTGCTCTATTAACTGCCAACGAAGTTCTAACTCATACGCTTGCAAGCCAAAGTCACCATTATCATCGCGCTCGCCCACTAAATAGCCTTCCAATGCCATGGTGTCGTTAATTGCGCCGCCTAAGCCAACGCGCTGCGCTAAAATATTACCACTGTCGGTTTGATGTGACACAAGCCGCCACTCTAGCTCGCGCTCAAACGGCAACACATACGGATGATAAACTTTATCAACCACTATGCCATCAGCATAAGCCAGCTTAGGTATTAATAAACAAAAACCAATTAATACAGTGGCTGCAAATAGGTTTATTGCTTTCATGATTGTTCCTTAGTTATTGATTTAGGAATAAAATAACAAACTGATAAAAATAACACGCTGCTCAGCACATAACTTAAAACACTGGTTAAATTAGGCGTAGCCTCATAACCGATAAGTGCGCGCAAAACCCGTCCAAACTCTGAGTTTTCAGTTAAAATAGCACGTAAATCCCATACGGTTGCCGTTGTTGCTATCAAATCAATTTGGCTCGCCAAATCAAGTGCCACAACCAGTTTTGCCGCACTGTTTAATGCTAACAATACCAATAAAGGGATAAGCCCAAAGCGCTGTTTGATTGCACTCAATAAAAAATACAACAACACACTAAAGCTACTGCATATCCCTAAGCCTAAAAAAGTGCCAATAAATAAGCTTTGTGCTGCTTCGTTGTTTTGCCAAAAGCCAATCAGGTAAATAATGTAATGACTTAAATAAAGAGTCATTACACTGATAATCGCAATCATAAATGCAGGCGTTGCTTGTTTAATGGCGTAGTACAGCGCACTGATAAACACTAAAACACATAAAGCAATTTGGGTATATTCTAAACCCTGGTAGTCGAACAAGGGACTAATTAGCGGCGCACTTTTTACAAATAAAAATGATAGCCCCACACCTAAAACAAGCATCCCCAGTACCTTCACTAAACTTTGCTTGGCAATCACTTGGAGTAAAATAAGTAAAATGGCCACCGGCAATAACTGATTGAGGCTCATCACAAGGCTAGTTATTAGCATCAGAACCCTCCTTTTCGGTCGCTATTACAGCACCACGCGCCGTATTAGGCGAGAACTCGCCAAAAAATTCATAACGCCCAGGAGTTAACGGCCCAATATAAATAACGCTTTTGCGATTAGGGTAAAGTACTTTCTCTCGGTTGAGATCGAAACTGTCGAATTCTTCAGGCGTACTATCTTGATTTTCGATTAACAAGCGTACCTTTTTATTGGCCGGCACCACGATTTCTGCGGGATAAAACAAATGATCTTTAAGTACAATAAGATAGTCTTTACTGGCGGCGTTAAATGATAAAAATACGCAACAATATAAATAGGGGTGAATAAGTCGTTTAATCACATTTAGCTCCTGCAAAAACTACCTGTACTTTTAAGCCGCCCAAATCGCTGTCTGTTAAATTAATTTCAGCGCTATAAATAGCAATAATGTGCTGGACTATTGCCATGCCTAAGCCCGCACCTTGTTCACCCGAAGGATGTTGGTCACCGCCAACGCGATAAAAACGGTTAAATATCCGTTGTTTTTGATCGTCCGTCATACCTGGACCGCTGTCTTCTATTTGCCAAATACGCTGCCTGTGCATCTGCTTTAGGGTAATTTTTATTTGTCCGTTTGCAGGCGCGTACTTTATAGCATTACTCAGTAGGTTTGAAATCAACGTCACTAAGGTAAACTCATCACCGTTAATAGTAAAGTCATCTCCCTCAAGGCTAATAGTGTGATTTTTAGCCTCTATTTTTTCATATAGTTGGCTAACTACTTCTTGCGTGATCGCTAATAATGACTGTTCTTTAAACTGCTTTTGCCACTGCTCTGGCTGAGTACGTCCTAGTATTAGCATTTGCTCCACTATATTGGTGAGTCGATTTATACCTTGAGTCATGGCTTGTAATTCTTGGTTATCGCCTTGTTGGGCGGCCAAATTATGCACATTAATTTTTAAACTGCTCAGGGGTGTACGTAATTCATGGGCGGCATCTGAGGCAAAAAAACGCTCTCGTAAATAGGCCGTTTCTACGCGTTTAAATAAGTCGTTTAAGCGGCTGATCACTGGTTTTATTTCTTCATCCGTCACCTGCCAATTGATCGCTGTGAAATCATTTGCTTGGCGCAGGGCTAACTGTTTTGATAAACGGGTTAACGGTGCCAGTGCATATTTAACAAAAAAGCTAATAAATAGCGCAAGCAAAGGAACCGCCCATAACATGGGTAACATGGCTGATAAAATCACCGCCTCGGCAAGCTCAAACCGCTTAGCAATCGGCTCGGCAACAATAACAGTGCGTAAAGAAGTAGCAAAAACGAATACCCGCATTCGCTGCCCTGCAATATTAAGCGTTTGAAAACCCGCTTGATATTGGCTCAAATCAAGATTTAATTCGTCAGAACCGCTAAGTAGCTCACCACTTTGCCAAATTTGATACAGTAGCTGGGCGCTTTCTTGCATTTTTGGCGCCATAGCGTTTATAGATAGAGGCTGTTGCATCAACACTCCAGCCACTACTTTTAGCTCACTATCGAGTAATTGCTCACCATGGCTCATACTTTTTTGATAGCCTTTTACTAAAGCTAAAAAGCAGGTTAACACCATCATTGACAGTAAGATAAGTGTTAAACGCTTACGAATTGACATAGAGCATGGTTACCTTTGTAAATTCAAGTTTGTGCAATCTAGGGGCGTTTTAATCACGTGAGCTATCTCTTTCCCACGACATAGCCAATACCACGGAGAGTTTTAATAAAATCGCTGGGGAATTTTTTTCGTAGGTGATGAATATGCACCTCAATGGTGTTAGAGCCAACCTCTTCACCCCATTGATAGAGTTTATTTTCTAATTGCTGCTTAGATTGCACGCGACCTTGGTTTTCCAGTAACGCTTTTAGCAGCATGTACTCTTTTCGCGGCAGAGAAAGTAGCTCATCGTTAAGTGTGACACTGTGCGCTGACGTATCCATAGTAACATCACCACATTGTAATAAGCTCGACTGAGCTTGATTTACACGTCGGCTCGCTACGCGCAAACGAGCAAATAATTCGGCTGGTTCAAATGGCTTAGCTAAATAATCATCAGCCCCCATATCAAGCCCTTGCACTTTGTCATCTATGCTACTGCGAGCGGTCAGTATCACCACCGGAATCACTTTTTTTTGTGCTTTTATGTGCTTTAAAATTTGCGAACCATCACCATCAGGTAAGCCTAGGTCAAGTATAACCAACTCTATTTCGCCACTGCCTAAACATTGCAACGCATGCTTAACCGTTGCGCTGTGTTCTACACTGTAGCCTTCTTGGCGCAATGAGCGGCAAAGCCCTTGCGCCACAAGATGATCATCTTCAACTAATAATAAATGCATTGTTTGTTTTGTTATCTCTTTAGTTTTTTATCAACTTTAGCTAATAATTGGCTAATTGCTTGCTGACGATATTTGTCCGCTTTAGCGCGAGTATCACGAATACCGGCCGCTTGTGCAACTAACAAATGGGCTTTGGCTTGCTTATATTCACGTTCGTCATATAAAAACTCACCATACAAGTAATTAGTATCAATGCCTTTTTGATTAAAAGCGAGTGCTTGCTTAAAAAACTTATCGGCGGTGTCATCATCACCAAAGCCAATTGGCCACCCTGGTACTTTACTATATAAGGTTGCCAGGCTGGCATACGCTGAGCCACCTAAAGCACTGTCGTCTATTTTAAGGGCTTGCTCTAATGATGCCTTTGCATCTTTGGCATAACCCAACGCCCCTAAGCCGCCTTTTGCACCCGCAAAACTTGCCAGCACAATGCCGTTCCACGTATAGCTATTTGCTGAATTAGGATAGTTTTCAATAAATTGAGCACTTTGCTCACTCAGTTGAGTAAAGGCTTTGATTTGTGCGTCATCTTTAAGCTCATAATTAGCGACCGCCCATTGCTGTTGAATAGCGAGTAAGTCGCTTTGTTCGTCTGCAAATACCGGCGATGAAAACACACTAACAATGCTTAAATAAGCTGCTAAAGTAAATTTTTTCATAATAAATCCTCTATTAACCTAAAAACTGTTTTATTTTAGGGAGCTGTTTAGCAATTGCGTTATCCACAATACGTGGAAAAACACCATTGATACGTGCAAAAAGTTTCTCAGGAAAACCAATAAATCGTCTGGTTTTATTTGAGTTTAATAACGCAACTAACTCATCAGCCACCAACTGCGGGGAGTCCATTTGATTACCAAGCGCCTTATTCATTGCTCGTGTTTGTGCATCATTAATATCTGTATCGGTTGCTCTTGGTGCTAAATAACTAACTTTAACGGGTGTATCTGAAAGCTCTCGTGATAATGCTTCGCTAAAACCACGCAAACCAAATTTACTGGCACAATAAAGTGTTTGATATGGGTAACCTATGCTGCCAAAAGATGACCCAACATTAACTATGGTGCCTGTATTTGCTTGCAGCTGCTCTAAAAACAGCTGGCATAGTTTCATCGGGACGGCTAAATTAGTGCTCAATAGATTATCAATTTGTTCACTACTACAACTACTTAAGCTTTGCATAACATTAATGCCTGCATTGTTTATGAGTAATTTAGCACCGCCCAATTTTTTGGCTTTAATTGCCAATGCCAGCATGTTTTCTGCAACGGTTAAATCTCCCACAAAAGTCATACTACCTGGGCACTGGCTACTTAGCGCATTTAGCGCATCGCCATTACGCCCCACCAAGAGTAGTTGCCAACCTTGTGCGTGCAGTGTTTTGGCAATCGCTTGGCCAATTCCCCCTGTGGCTCCTGTTAACACACATAAGCCGGTATTCATGCGTGTTGCTCTTGCGCTGATGCTTTAAAGAACGGCTCGTCATCTAAAGCGCGGAAAATATCACCGTACAAACGATAAAAACATTTTGCGCCATGTAAAATAGCTTGCTGATCGGCCTCATTAGTAATTTTGTTCATCAAGTTTTCAAAAAACTTTACGTGCTCTATATCAAGCGCACCATGAGAGGTTAAATAGCTAAATGCTTTTTTAGGTAAACCAACTGCATCAGCAATATTTGAAGCTGCGCCATCAGCCAGTGCAATTGAAGTCCCTTCGAGTACATGAACCATGCCAAAAAAGCTTAATGGATTTTTACGAGCGATACTGTCATAGGCATACGACACCATCATTTCGGTAGCAAATTGTGGCTTACTATGGCGCACGCTTTCTTTATCAAAACCACACGCGGCAATATCGTTAAGCACCCATTCTTGATGGCCAATTTCCTCTTCAATGTATTCGGCTACGGCTTCACGTAACCATTCTTGTTCGTCGGTTAAACGGGCACCTAACGACATCATTAATGGCACAGTGTGTTTTACATGATGATAGGCTTGCGCTAAAAATGACGCATACTCTTCAAGTGATGCTTGGCCTTTAAAAACGCGCTGTATAATTGGCGCAGCTAATAAGTACTCACGCTCGTTTTGAGTTTGTGCTTTTAATGTATTAAAAAAATCAGTCATGGATCACTTCTCCAAGTCGGTAAAATTGTTCAAAAATAAGGTTAAATTGCTGGCTAATAGCCTGGCGCTTAGGACGATTATTGGTCGTTAGTAACCCTTGCTGAACACTTAAAGGCTGAGCTAACCGATGCCACTTTTTAACTTGTGCATAATCGGGTAACTGTTGATTTATAAATTTCATATGCTCACTGAGTTGTTGATCACTCAACTCAGGGATTGCATAAATAATCGCGGTTAAAAAAGGTCTGCCCTCACCAAAAACAACGGCTTGTACAATCGCGCTTTGGCTCAATATTAATGACTCAGGCCATTCAGCACTGATATTACGGCCCATGCTGGTAATAATCAGGTTTTTAAGTCGCCCTTTTATGAAGAGCTTATCGCCATGCTGGGTCACTAAATCGCCTGTTGCATACCAGTTATTTGGGTTATGCGGCGCTTGATTTAAATACCCTAAAAATAGCTCACCCTTTATGTACAACTGGCCTTTTTCGATTTTGGTTTGTATGTGCGGCAGTACAGTGCCGGCACTCTTTAAATCATCATTTTTGGGCGTATTTAAACTTACGACAGATGCCGCCTCTGATAATCCATACCCCTGATAAACAGGTAAATTAAGCTCTCTGGCGGTGGCAATTAAAGCATCACTCACGAGCGCTCCGCCAACTGCAATAAACTGTAATGACTTTGGTGGCTGCCAACCTTGTTTTGCAAACGCTACTAAACACGTTAATAACTCAGGCACTAAAATAAGGGTGTTAGGTTTTACACTGTCGATTGCATTAATGAGTTTTTCAGGATTTTTTAACCCTGAGCCAACAAAACCCAATTCGTTTAACGGCATTAAATGTACACAACCACCACTTAATAATGGTGCATAAATACCTGCAATATTTTCCAGTAATACAGGTAATGGCAGTAAACATAAGTGAGTTGGTTTACTTATACCTATTTGCTCACATAACGATTGTGCAACTTGCATTTGGCTATGAGTTGATAAACACACCCCTTTTGGCTCGCCTGTAGAGCCTGACGTGAAGGTGATTTTTTGCGTGCCCTCAAAGTAACTAATCGATTCTTTAACGTTGAGCTGATAAATATATAAGGTGTAATGATCAAACAAAGTAATAGACAATGTATGCGCACCCAAAGAAAGCCTTGGCATATCACTTATAAACAGCTGTGCACCACACTGTGCCAACACATATTGCGTTTGTTGTTGACTAAAAAAATGGGCAATCGGTATAGCCACTTTATTAGCAACGCTGGTCGCAGCATCAAGTACCAACCAAGCAGGTGTGTTATCAAGTTGAAATGCAATTGCATCAGCATCTGAATTTGCAAAAATTTCCGCTACTTTATTTATTTCTTGAAGCAGCTCAGCACCTGTGAACTGTTGTGTTTGATTCGCAAAATGCGCAACTACCGCCGGCTGAATAGCTAAATCATTTAAGCTATTTAACATACTCATACCGCCTCCAGCGCATTGATTAATGCAGTAATGCCATTTGCATTTTGTTGTTTAATATCAAGTAGCATTGGCGTATTAAGTACTTGTAGATGTGCTTGCTCTAAATTAACAATGCATACTGTAGGCTGGTTCGCGTAATAGCTTCCCCAGCTTTTTGGTTGCTCAACAACACTGCTGTTAGCCAATGCGATTTCATTACACGTTACCCCTAATAAACGCAATAAGGCACGTACATGTTTAGTGGCACAAAAAACCAAATTAGTAGCACCAATAGCTCTTAAAGCTTCATTAACAATAATAAAATGCGATAACGTGGCTTTTCTGTGTGTTGAATAGAGATTACCTAACTCAAACACTTTACTGCGCTGTGTGCCCATTGGTAAAAACTGCTCAATGGGCGCTGCTAAATATTGTTCAATAAATAAAGGAGAAGTGGCGTTTCTAAGCCCTAAAGTGCAATGCCCTTGCTGAGTTTTATACTGACAGAGTAATGGCATAAATGAAGTTAGGCTGGCATTGTACGCAGCTAAAAAGCCTTGTTTTACTGTATCTTCAAGGCGCTGACGGTGTTCATCACATTCTCTGGCGCTCACAAACTGTGTGAACGACTGAAAAAGTGTTGATGATGACTGTTGTTGTTGAGCTAATTGCATAAAAGCATCGCCTGTATTAAATCTATAGGTAGAATTTAATAGACGAAACTTAAATAAAACTTAAGGTAAATTAATTTTTTAAAAATTTAATTTAGACTGGCAATAACGGTTTTATTACGGCCCGTTTCTTTTGCATGATAGAGCGCTTTGTCGGCACATTTGTATACTTGATCAATATCATCACTGTGCTGCGGCCATGTAGCAATGCCGATGGAGACATTTATACAACCAACTTTGGCCATCGGTGTATTCGCCACTTCATTACGTAACCGCTCAGCAATAACAAACGCACTATCGCTATTTTCGTTCGGTAATATAAGTAAGAATTCCTCCCCACCAGTTCGCGCGACAATATCATCTTTGCGAGATACCTGCTTGGTCACACACGTTAAAGTTTTTAGTACCTCATCGCCCACATCATGGCCAAAGGTGTCATTAACCCGTTTAAAAAAGTCGATATCTATTTCTAGAACCGCAAAGGGGATCTGTTCTTGAATTAATTTATCTAACAATAAATACAAACCTCGCCGATTATGCGCACCAGTTAGCGGATCGGTGAGTGCATCTTGGCGTAATTGCCCCATTTTCGACTGCAGTATATTAAATCCTTCTAACATGGCTGCTTTAAGTTGCTGACTTTCAAAATACCAAGATTTAATACTTTTAAGATTCGCCACGTTTTGTTGATCAGTCGATAAATTTGCACTGTCAGCTAGTAACCTAAGGGGCTTAGCAATAAAATGCGCTAACACACCAATCAATACAAAAGTAATTAATACAATTGGTAGCATTCGCTTAAGCACCAGCCCTTGAAGAGTATCTAACGTGGCAAGTGTTGCCACCTCACTACGCTGGGCAACTACGCCCCAATTAGCAAGTTTAACGGGCGAATATCCAGCAAGCATGTGCATACCTAAACTATTAATTACCCGCGCATGTCCATCCTCACCTTTGAGCACACGATTTATCACAGGATTATTCTGAACCACCTCACCAATACGCTCACTCACGGGATGATAAAGTAAAGTTTTATCATCGGCCACTACATAAAAATACGCCCCGCCATCGTAACTATGCTGTTTTAATAAGGCGTTTAAAATGCTCTGCTGTTCTAAATAAAGACTTCCACCAATGTAACCATAATAATTACCCGCTTCATCGAACAAAGGATACGAAATGATCACCATTAAGTTATTAGCTAACGATACATAAGGACGACTGATAAGTGGGCGCTGCAGCTTAAATGCTTGCTTGGAATGAGGCGAATCAACCCGTTTATTAATGATATTAAGCGAGGCGGGTGAAGCAGCTTTCAGCACACCTAACTTATTAATAACAAAAGAATTAAAACTATTTGTTTGCTTTAAAAGTCGGTTTGTTTCCAGTTGTAACAGCTCGATATTATTAATGTCTTTAACAATAATATTGGCTGAAAACTCAAGCTGCTGCATCGCAGCAATTAAAAAGTGATTAGTTGCCGAGGCAAGCTTACTAGCAAATACATGGTTACTTTTGAGAGTATCTTCTATTACCCGTTCTTTTTGTACTTGGTAACTAATGTATAAACCACTGAACAAAATAGCGGCTGTAGCAGAGATAGCTAACAACAGAATTAATTGCCTAAGTTTAAAAGTAAATGGTGATCGAAAACGCAACTTATTATCATCCTAAGCAAATAAAAACGACTGCTATGTACTACATATATCCTAAATATAATACAGAAATTAAACTAAGTAGCCTAATTTTTGTTATTTTTGGAATAATAAAATGACATTTATTATATATGTCGAGTTTTGCAGTTAAGCTCAATAATAGTTAAGCTGCATGCACTTTATTTTTATTTAGCCTTGAGGTGTGTGTTGCTAAATAAGTACCTGTTGTCGTCTTCTCTTTTTTTAATCGGATGTTTCATGCCAATAAAATCTTCTTTTGCCGATTCTGCGCTGTCGCTTGAACAGCAACTTGGGCAAAAACTTATGCTCGATTTACGCTACTTTTGTCACCAAGGCAGCAGTAAGCGCTGCAGAACAGCGTTAACTGAATTACCAGATACACTAGCCAAAGCGATTAGCCGTTATGATATTGGCGGGGTTATTTTATTTTCTGAAAACACCCAAAGTATTGAACAAATAATTAGCCTTAATCAGCAACTGCAACAAGCTGCGTCTCACTCTAAATCAGGCTTACCGCTTTTTATTTCAATTGACCAAGAAGGTGGACGCGTAGCTCGACTGCCACGTGATGTGGCCACTTCATTTACTGGTAATATGTCAATTGGCGCCACCTACCCTGAGCATGGCACTTATTTCGCAACTCAAACCGCGAATGTTCTTGCCACGGAGCTTTCAGCATTGGGGATTAATGTAAATTACGCGCCAACCGTTGATGTTAATATGAACCCAGACAATCCGGTAATTAATGTCCGCTCTTTTAGTGAAAACCCAAATGATGTAGCAGTATTAGGTGCCGCACAAGTTAGTGAATTTGAAAAAAATGGCATTATTAGCGCACTAAAGCATTTTCCTGGGCATGGCGACACCAATGTAGATAGTCATACCGGCTTGCCTAAAGTGATGCATTCAAAAGAGGTGATTTACGCACAAGATTTAGCGCCCTTTAAACACATTATTGAGCAGCATAGTCCGGGCATGATAATGACCGCGCATATTCAATACCCTGAGCTTGATAGCAGTACATTAACCAATGTAGACGGTAAGCAAATGATCAAGCCCGCGACAATGTCGCGTAAAATCATGACCGATATTCTACGTAAAGAACTTAACTATCAAGGTGTGGTGGTAACCGATGCACTTGATATGGCAGGTATTAGTCACTTTTTTAGTCCAACTCAAGCAATTATAAACACCTTTGCCGCTGGGGTTGATATTGCGCTGATGCCAATAGAGATTAGAACGCCAGATGACATTAAAAAGCTCGATGCCCTCATTGAGTCATTAGTCAGTGCGGTTAAATCAGAACAACTAAACGCACAGGAAATTGCGCATTCAGCACAGCGTATTACCTCGCTTAAAAGTAAATTTAAATTAAACGCTTCGCCAGATCCCATTAAAGCATTAGCCAATGCTAAGCACATTATTGGTAATAAAGCACATCGCGAATTAGAAGCGTCACTGGCATTAGCGGCGATCACCCAAATAAAAAATAACAACAACACCTTGCCACTTAAGCTTAATGCTGGCCAACACATTCATATTATTATGCCTGATACGCGTAAATGTATGGCCATACAACAAGCCATAATGGCGCTCAGCTCACACGCATTAGTTTTTAGCTGTAGCAGTTTACAAGGTTTTGACCCAATCGATGCTCAGCGAAATATAAACCAAGCTGATATTATTATTGCCGGAAATGCCACGCCTAATCAAAGCGCGGTGGAAATTGGCGGGATGGATGATTTAGCCGATAACCCAGACTTTGCCCTCAATAACGCAGAGCAACCTAAAGCACTTGAATCATTACTTAAAATGGCTAACAAGCAACAAATACCCACCGTGTTTATTAGTTTGCGAGCTCCTTATGATATTGCGCAGTTTGGCGACTCTGCCGATGCAGTATTAGCTTCATATGCTTATAATATTGACGTAGACAAAAACGAGCAAGTATCTGGGCCTGCATTTACAGCACTTGCTAAAGTATTACTCGGTCAAGCCCCTGCTAAAGGCAGCTTACCGGTAACTATTAAACAATCAAAGAGCCACTAATATGAAACTCAATTGTGATTTAGGTGAAAGCTTTGGCGCGTGGAAAATGGGGCTTGATGATCAAGTAATGCCGCATATTGATATGGCAAACATTGCCTGTGGTTTTCATGCGGGCGATCCTAGTGTTATGGCCAATACTCTTAAGCTCGCTAAACAGCATAATGTTATGATTGGCGCTCACCCAAGCTACCCCGATAAACAAGGATTTGGCAGACGCTCAATGAACCTGAGTGTGGCCGAGCTCACTCAGTGTTTACACTACCAAATAGCTGCCCTTGATGGTATGGCAAAGGCACAAGGATTAACCCTTAGCTATGTTAAACCCCATGGTGCGCTGTATAACGACATGATGAAACACCAGCCACTACTTAGTGCTGTGATGGGCGCGGTTGCCAGCTACCCTGCTGACCTAAAATTAATGATACTGGCCACGGCCGATGCTAAACACCACCATACAATGGCACGTCACCTTGGACTAACGCTTGTTTTAGAAGCGTTCGCAGACAGGCTATATACTGATCAAGGGCACCTCGTAGCAAGAAATATAGCAGGCAGTGTGCATAACAAAGACGCATTATTGGCTCAGGTTAAACAGCTTTTAACTAGTAACAGTGTGACTACCCAGTCAGGAAAATCGTTAAAACTTAACGCTGATAGTATTTGTGTGCACGGTGATAACGCCCAAGGTGTTGCGCTTATTGAAGACATTAAGGCACTTTGCAGCGCAAGCGTATAACTTCCTCTAAGCTGTAAACCCCCTTTACAGCTTTTACTTTCTTTTATCACCTTCATTCATTGGTAGTTTTAAATACTGGCTTCGTCGCATCTGACTGTTAATTATCCCTCTCCTACCCTATAAATAGAGCAGTGATTTAAAACAGGGATAAATAATGAAAACGCTTTTAGCTATGAGTCTTATACTGGGCAGCAGTCAATTAGCTGTTGCCAATACCGATACATTACAACTTCAAGATATCTTCAATCTTGAATATGCCAACCAAATAGACATAACAGAAGACGGTAAAACCGTGTATTTTGTCCGCAACCGCATGGATATTAAAACCGACCGTAAAGTAGCCAATATTTGGTCTGTTGATTACAGCACAGGGCAACTACAACCATTAACTTCTGGTGTATATATGGATTACTCGCCAGTAGTCTCTCCTGACGGACAGCGACTTGCTTTCATATCAAACCGAGATGGTAGCAACCAAATATATATTAAATGGTTAAAAACAGGGGCTATCGCTAAGGTTAGTAATTTAACTAGCAATCCAAGCTCACTAACTTGGACTCCTGATTCAAACCAGCTGGTGTTTAGTATGTTTGTTCCAATGGCGGCGTCTGCGCCTGTCAGCTTACCTGGAAAACCAAAAGGTGCCACGTGGGCAGAGCCTGCTAAATATATTGACGATGTTTATTATCGTGCCGATGGAGGGGGTTATACTGAAAAAGGGTTTAGTCAATTATTTACACTTGATGCCAATGGCGGTAATGCTCAACAACTCACCAACGATAATTTTAATAATGGTGGGGAAGTCAGCTTTAGTAAAGACGGTAAAACTTTGTATTTTTCTGCTAATCGCAATGAAAATAATGAATTGAAGCCCACTAACACTGAGCTCTATCAACTCGATTTAGACTCGCTAGCCATTTTCCCTTTAACTGAGCGTAATGGGCCTGATCAACAACCTAAAGTTTCACCCGATGGCAAATACCTTGCCTATACAGGGTATGACGACAAGCGTACTAATTACGAAAACACCCAACTCTATATTCGCGATTTAAAAACAGGGAATACTCAAAGCCTAACCACCGATTTTGATAGAAGTGTTGGCCAAATTAAGTGGAGCGCGAACTCAAAAGGGCTTTATTTTAGCTATGCCGATGAAGGGCAAACTGCGCTGGCTTATCAACCTCGAAGTGGCAAACGCAAAGTGATTACTGAAAAAATAGGCAGTGTTGCGTTTGGTCGCCCTTATTCCGGTGGCGATTTCGATATTAGTGAAAATGGTCATGTTGCATTCACATTGGCCGATACCCAGCGTCCTGCTGATGTAGCCACAATAAAGCGTGGTAAAGCGCAGCGCTTAACCGATTTAAATTCTGATGCACTCGCAACTAAACAACTCGCTAAGGTTGAAGAGCTATGGCTTAAATCAAGCCATGATGAATTGCCTATTCAAGGCTGGGTTGCGTATCCGCCAGGTTTTGATAAATCAAAAAAATACCCACTAGTGCTTGAAATTCATGGTGGCCCTGTCGCTAATTATGGCCCGCACTTTAGTGCCGAAGTACAACTATTTGCCGCTAAAGGGAACGTGGTTTTATACATGAACCCACGTGGTAGTGATTCATACGGTAAAGAGTTTGCGCAAACCATTCATCATAATTACCCAAGCAATGATTACGATGATTTAATGACTGGGGTTGATGCGCTTATTGCAAAAGGGTTTATTGATGAATCTAAGTTATTTGTAACCGGTGGCTCTGGCGGCGGTGTATTAACAGCGTGGATTGTAGGTCATACAGATCGTTTTGCTGCAGCCGTGGTTGCCAAACCGGTGATAAATTGGATCAGCTTTGTACTCACTGCCGACTTCTATCCTTTCTTTGCCGATTACTGGTTTCCAGGCAAACCTTGGGATCATATTGAGCATTACATGAAACGCTCACCAATCAGTTATGTTGGCAATGTTAAAACCCCAACCATGTTACTCACGGGTGAGGCAGACTACCGTACGCCTATTTCAGAAACAGAGCAGTTTTATCAAGCCTTAAAATTGCAGGGGGTTGATACCGCGATGGTGCGTATTCCAAACGCTTCACATGGTATTACTGCCCGTCCATCTAACTTAATGACCAAAGTGGCTTATATTCAATGGTGGTTTGATAAGCATTCGAAATAAAACGCAGAGTTATGAGTGACGAGCTATATAAGCTCGTTGCTCGAAGCTCGAAGCTCACAAGTGTAAACCCCCTTTACAGCAATAA
Organism: Pseudoalteromonas sp. MQS005; assembly: GCF_001661605.1. Taxonomy (NCBI): domain Bacteria; kingdom Pseudomonadati; phylum Pseudomonadota; class Gammaproteobacteria; order Alteromonadales; family Pseudoalteromonadaceae; genus Pseudoalteromonas; species Pseudoalteromonas sp. MQS005. The sequence continues at coordinate 28,942 of NZ_LYRQ01000007.1, forward strand.
TGTGAGTAACCCCTTACATACTCAAACTAAATATCGGACTTAGCTTCAGACTGAGTTGGTAAAAAATCGGTTTATAGAAGAAATAGTGCTGTGAGTTAGTAAAAAATCGGTTTGAGTCACTGTTTATAAGCCCTCAGTTAGTAAAAAAAGGTTTTATAAGCTGCAGCAGTTAGTAAAAAATCGGTTTATTACTCTCTCGATACCTGCCTAAAACCTTTAAATTAATCGTTTAAGTGGCCAAATTGTGAGTTAGAAAGACAAATACCCCCCTTTAATAATAAAAAATGGCCGTTATTAGCATGGTTAGTTAAAATCTGATCTGTATTAAGAGCAGCTAGTTAAATCGTGATCTGCTTTTAGTCAGTTAGTTAAACTCTGATCTATATGCGGCAAAAACAGTTAATTTATCGTGCTTATACATGTTAAAGCGTAACCAGACTATCAAGCCCTCCAGCCGAGCATAAACATCCTTTAAATTTTATTTACACTTTTAACCTGCATTGCATTGAAAACTCTCACTAACCAAATGACTAGTAAAATACTGATCTATTAAATTCTTCCTTTATGCAGGCATAAAAAAAGGGCCTTGCGGCCCTTAAGTAACACTATCTTGTTGAATTAAAATTGGTTCATGGTGTTAGCTTCACCACCGGCTTTAAGTGCATTCTCACCTGAGAAGTACTCTTTGTGTGTATCGCCAATGTTTGAACCTGCAAGGTCTTGGTGTTTAACAGACGCTTGCTCACGACGGATTTCTTGACGCTGTACATCACGTACATAAGCCAGCATACCTAAGTCACCAAAGTAACCTTCAGATAGAATATCTGTACTTAATGCTGCTGTATGGTACGTTGGTAACGTGATTAGGTGGTGGAAAATACCCGCTTCACGTGCACCATCGCGTTGGAAGTTTTGTACTAATAAGTCAGCGGCTGCTGCAAGCTCTGTTGCATCCATCTCTGGAGCCATAAGCGCTTTGTTATCATCAAGACTTGGGTAAGCGCTCAGGTCACGACCTTGTTCCTGCCATTCTTGATATACTTGCTCACGGAACTTCAGCGTCCAGTTGAACGATGGTGAGTTGTTGTATACTAATTTAGCATCTGGTACTTGCTCTTTTACGCGATTAACGAGTTCAGCAATTTGTTTTACATGTGGTTTTTCTGTTTCTATCCACAGTAAATCAGCACCTGACTGTAGGCTAGTTACACAATCTAGTACTACACGGTCTTTTTCAGTGCCTTCGCGGAACTGGTATAAACCATTGTCTAGGCGTGTTGGCTTACAAAGCTGACCATTAAGCTTCATTGCTGTTTCGCCTTCATTCAAGTCATCAACACTGTTTACTGGGGTTGTTTCTAAAAATGCATTGTATTGGCTTGCTAAGTCACCTGGTTTTTTTGAAACCGGTACTTTTTGCGTAAGGCTTGCACCTAGTGAATCGGTACGCGCAACGATAATACCGTTATCAATACCTAGCTCTAGGAACGCGTAACGTACTGCGTTAATTTTTGCTAAAAAGTCTTCATGTGGAACCGTCACTTTACCTGCTTGGTGACCACATTGCTTAGCATCTGATACTTGGTTTTCGATTTGGATAGCACATGCACCCGCTTCAATCATCTTTTTAGCTAACAGGTAAGTTGCTTCTTCGTTACCAAAACCGGCATCAATGTCAGCAATAATTGGTACAACGTGCGTTTCAAAGTTATCAATTTTGTTAAGTACTGCTTGAACGTCGCCGCCGTTTGCTTTTGCGTCGTCTAATTCGTTAAATAAATGGTCAAGTTCACGTGCATCCGCTTGCTTTAAGAAGGTATAGATTTCTTCGATAAGTGCCGGTACTGATGTTTTCTCATGCATACTTTGATCTGGAAGAGGACCAAACTCAGAGCGAAGCGCTGCAACCATCCAACCGCTTAGGTACACGTAACTGCGCTTAGTTGTTTTTTGATGACGCTTGATTGCCATCATCATTTGTTGGGCAGTAAAACCATGCCAACAACCTAAAGACTGTGTGTACTGGCTTGTGTCTTTATCGTATGCAGCCATGTCTTCACGCATGATGTCTGCTGTAAATTGTGCAATATCAACACCAGAGCGAAAACGATTTTGTAAACGCATACGTGTTGCGTATTCAGGATTAATTGTTTTCCATGCACTGCCTTGTGATTGGCATAATGTTGCTAGTGTATCTGTTTCGCCTTGATATGTTGTCATAATAAAGTCCTTCGAACGGGTATTAATATTTATTGTTGAGAGAGTGACTACATCACGTTAGCTCTGTAGCGCTTAATTAAACATTAGGCTTATTTTTTAGATTTAGTAAATTTATAGTTTTTATTGCGGCTATACATATAGTGAATGACTAAAAAGCATTCAAAGCGACTTTTTTGCGATATGGTAGGTGTACGCATATAAAAAATTGCACACTGTCGGACCGTTTAAGGATATTAATTATGAGCCACACTCTCACCCATTCAGGACTCAGCGTTGATAAGCAACTTGCTGAATTTGTTAAAAAACAATTATTACCTGGTACCCATCTTGATGAACACCAGTTTTGGAAAAGCTTTGCCCACATAGTGCAAACACTTACACCATTGAACAAATCACTACTGGCTAAGCGTGAACAGCTACAAAAGCAAATTGATGACTACCACCTTGCAAATAAAAATGCTGACCAAGCTCAGTATCAAGCGTTTTTAAAAGATATTGGCTACCTAGTTGATGAGCCTGAAAATTTTAGTATTGAAACTCAAAATGTAGAGCCAGAAATAGCGTTGACTGCAGGGCCACAGCTAGTGGTGCCGGTTAGTAATGCACGCTTTGCACTTAATGCAGCTAATGCACGTTGGGGGTCGTTGTACGATGCTTTATATGGAACCGATGTATTAAGCGAAGACGACGGCGCCGAAAAAGGTAGCCAATACAACCCTGTTCGTGGCTTTAAAGTAATGGCTTACGCAAGGCAGTTTTTAGACAAAGCATTACCGCTTGAAAATGGCTCGCATATTGAAAGTACTAACTATTCTATTGTTGACGGCGCCCTTGCTATTACCCTGCGCGACAGTTCGCACACCACACTTAAAAACCCTGAGCAACTGATTGGCTATCAAGGTGAAGCACAAAACCCGAGTGTTATTTTACTTAAAAACAATGGATTGCATATTGAGCTGCAAATAGACCATCACCACCCTATTGGTCAAGCTGATAAAGCAGGGTTAAAAGATGTGGTGCTAGAAGCCGCACTAACAACTATTATGGACTGTGAAGACTCGGTTGCCGCAGTGGATGCAGAAGATAAAGTACAAGTTTACAAAAACTGGCTTGGTTTAATGCAAGGCAACTTGGTTGAAACGTTTAGAAAAGGCGACAAAATGGTCGACCGCACGTTACAAGCTGACCGACAATATACAGGTCTTGATGGCCAAAAACTGACCCTCAAAGGGCGCAGTATGATGTTTGTGCGTAACGTGGGACATTTAATGACAAATCCAGCCATTACCGATGTAAGCGGCAATGATGTGTTTGAAGGCATTATGGATGCCATGTTCACCGCAACAGCTGCTTTGCACGATTTAAACACTAAAAACACGATTAAAAATTCAACCGCGCAAAGTATTAATATTGTAAAACCGAAAATGCATGGCCCTGATGAAGTCGCCTTTGCTAATACTTTATTTGGTATGGTTGAAGAGGCACTGAGCTTGCCTAAAAACACCCTTAAAATGGGTATTATGGATGAAGAACGTCGAACATCAGCCAACTTAAAAGCATGTATTCATGCAGCAAAAGAGCGTGTTGTGTTTATTAACACTGGCTTTTTAGACCGCACTGGCGATGAAATTCATACCTCAATGCAAGCGGGTGTTGTGCTGCCGAAAGCGGCTATTAAAGCACAGCCTTGGATCAGCGCTTACGAAGATCGCAACGTTGATATTGGCCTAGCCTGTGGCTTAAGCCACAAAGCACAAATTGGTAAAGGTATGTGGGCAATGCCAGATAAAATGGCGATGATGATGGAGCAAAAAATAGCGCACCCTCAATCTGGCGCAAATACCGCTTGGGTGCCCTCCCCTACTGCCGCCACATTACACGCAATGCATTATCATGATGTTGATGTATTTAGCCTGCAGCAAAGCATTGCCACGCGTCAAATAGCAAGCCTAGAGAGCTTACTTACACCGCCGCTCATGCCAAACCCTGAAACGCTATCAAAAGAAGATATTCAAAGCGAGCTTGAAAACAACGCGCAAGGTATTTTAGGCTACGTAGTACGTTGGATTGACCAAGGAATAGGCTGCTCTAAAGTGCCTGACATTAATCATATTGGTTTAATGGAAGACAGAGCCACCTTACGTATTTCAAGCCAACATATCGCCAACTGGCTACATCATGGTGTATGTAGCAAAGAGCAAGTACAAAAAGTGATGGCAAAAATGGCTAAGGTTGTTGATGGCCAAAACGAGCATGACAGCCTTTACACGCCAATGGCAACTAATGAGCAGACATTAGCTAAAAGTATTGCGTATCAAGCTGCTTTAGCACTGGTATTTGAAGGGGTTAGCCAACCGAGCGGTTACACAGAGCCGCTACTACACAGCTACCGCTTGAAATATAAAGCACAGCACCATAACCTAGCTGAATAGCTAACATTTATTTAACACTAAAAAAGCGCGTTTTGCCTACACAAAACGCGCTTTTTGTTTTATTAAGCGGCAAAATAGCTAAAATTCGCCTAGTTAAAACTACGAATTAATTTTTAATAGTCGCGTTATGATAGACATTTTGTACGTCATCGCAATCTTCAAGCATATTGATAAATTTATCAAAGTTGGCAATAACTTCTTCATCAGTGATTTCAACATGTACTTGTGGAACGAAGGTAATTTCATCAACTTCAAAGTTAATGCCTTCAAATGCCTCTTCCAGTGCCGTTTTAGCTTTAAAGTACTCAGTATGCGGTGCAAATACCGACACCTTGCCATCTTCGGCTTCTACATCGGTTACATCAACGTCAGCCATCATGAGGGCTTCTAACACAACTTCGTCGTCATCGCCCACAAATCCTAAAACAGCAAGGTGATCAAACATATGTGCTACACACCCAGGCGTACCTATTTTTGAATCTGTTTTAGTAAACGGTAAACGTACATCTTTAATTGTGCGGTTTGGGTTGTCGGTTAAACAGTCAACAATCACCATACAATTACCAGGGCCGTAACCCTCGTAACGGGCTGAAGAGTAATCTTCCCCTGCCCCGCCGGCTGCTTTTTCAATTGCTTTTTCGATTACGTGCGCAGGAACTTGGTCTTTTTTTGCTTTTTCAATTAAGCGGCGCAATGTTTGATTTACATCGGGATCAGGTTCACCACTTTTGGCTGCAACGTAAATTTCTTTACCGTACTTCGAATTTACTTTAGTTTTTGCGTTGGCTGTTTTAGCCATCGAACTTTTGCGGACTTCAAATGCTCTGCCCATCTTGTGCCTCTATTGAATACATTTGGTTTGCGATATTTTACCAATTCAAACCGTATTGGGCTAGTGGTTCAATATGCTATGCTGTGCAAAAGCAGCTGGGTATTATTTAAATAATACCCATTGTGTTATTAAATAAATAAAACAAAGCTCAATTTAACATAATTCCACTTTTTCAGCGTAATTGTCAATTAATGACACCAACTCATCAAATGCATGAATAACAAAATCGGCTTGTTCGGCATACCCGGGGGTCACATCAGGTGCATACAAACAGGCACGCATATTGGCATTGTGCGCCGCTTGTATGTCGTATAAATAATCACCAACATAAATCACATTATCAACCGGCATTTCCCATTGAGTTGCAACCGTTAATAAAGCGCTCGGATCGGGTTTTGCTGGTGCGTCTGTTCGGGTGAGTACTGTTTCTATTGGTAGCGGGTTATTCTGTAACTTTAATGTCGCCGCCTTATCAAAATTACGTGTAACAATAGCCATAGGTATGTTTTTAGCTTGTAGCGCTTTAACAGCCTCTACAACGCCAGGTAGAAGCTTAGCCGATTGTGCATCTAACAACTCATGCTGATGCACTATATTCATTGCTTCTTCACGCATATAGGGGGAAGGCAGTTGTTCTATGTAATCGAGTAAGTCTTGCTCTGCAGGGCAACCTACTTGGGCTTTTATCAATGAAAAGTTTAATTCTGAAGATACTAAAGTTCCGTCTAAATCAAAAATAACACCTTTGATTGCCTCAATTTGCGTTTTCATTTCATTCCTTGCGCTAAATAATTAGCTCAGTATGCTAGGTTTGGCTTAGGTTATCTAAACCTTTAATAAAAAGTATATCAATAAACATATAAAAAACAGCTCAGTCCATTGAAATTTAATTATAGCTCATTTGATAACGTAATAGTTTGGGTTTGTATAACTGGTATAGTAAAGACTTTACGATGCAATTAATTAACTCGATCAGCTATAAAGGAAAGTGCGCACCCTCTAAAGGTGCGCAATAATAGTGGTTATTTCGGCTCAAATTTCGCTTCAAGCCAGGTATCGTCTTGGCTAAAGTTTAAGGTTTTTATCTGTCCTCGCCCTTCAACATTCACCATATTCACTTGTGCAGGCCACAAATCACGCAGTGCACCATGACTCATTCTAATGCCCTCAATCTCATCGGGAATAGCAGCTTCTTGGTACACCCAAAAAAACTTACCATCCACTTGTGCACCTACATAATTAAGGGTGAGGGGCTCACCGCTCAAGGTTTGTAAGGCAACATGAGATTCAACATACTTGGCAAAGCGTTTTTGGTCACGCTTGTTACTCATAATATCCACTTTGCCTTGAAACAAGTTACCAACAGCATGCTCTGTGTCATGTAAATAAAAACGATGCATCAATTCAATATTGTGCGTACGCTGATTAAATAACACGGTTGTAACGGATGATTTTAATTGATGCGCCATACTTGGCGCAGCAATTAAAAAACAAACAATAATAAGCAAAAAACGCATTATTATTGATCCTCGTCGTTATTTTTTTCGTCTTTTGGCTCGTCTTTTTTCAGCTCTGTTTTGATATCTTGCATAATATCGCGGCTTACTTTTGCCTTACTCTTTTCACGTTTATACACTTCAATACGCGAAGGAATAATACGACGTGGGTAGTGGTTATTTTCTACATCAACATCCGCTGTTTCCCAGCCTGGATCAACCGTTACTGAGGTAAGCGGTTTGTTTTTGTCGGTAATAATCAGCTTTTGTACGTTTTTGTGATTACGACGCCAAATTTCTGCAGGAATATAACGTTCCTCTTTAGTGCCATCTTCATACGTTAGCTCTAAAAGAATTGGCATCACTAAGCCACCGAGGTTTGAAAACTCCATCACGTAGTAGTTTTTGTCTTCTTCTAGCGCGCGATCAAGTGTTTTACGCTCCCACGGCTTTAAGCCTTTTAAAAACTTATTGTACGTATTACGCTCTTTGTTTGTAACGGTAAAGCGATCGTTTTCGTCATAAAAGTCTGTCACATCTGGATTTTGTTCAACCCACGTTTTTTTACCTTCAGCGCGATTACGCTCAACAAATAATGAACTTGGCTTATCAGCCTCTATATCACGTAACCGTTTAAAGTCGATATCTGGATTTTTGGTGTCTAAACGTAATTGATATACTTTATCAAGCGAGATATCAACATGGTCTGTGGTGTAGAACCAACCACGCCAGAACCAATCTAAATCAACACCTGAGGCTTCTTCCATAGTACGGAAAAAATCAGCGGGAGTAGGGCGTTTATACTTCCAGCGCTGAGCGTACTCTTTAAAGGCAAAATCAAATAATTCACGCCCTAAAATCACTTCACGTAAAATATTTAATGCCGCAGCAGGTTTAGTATAGGCATTAGGGCCTAAACGTAGCACACTGTCTGATTGCGTCATGATAGGCACTTGAGTCTCTGACTTCATGTAAGCAACAATGTCACGTGGTTCAACACCCCATGGAATGGTTGGATCCCATTCGCGCCCAGCAACACCGTCTAAAAAGCTATTTAAGCCTTCATCCATCCAAGTCCATTGGCGCTCATCTGAGTTTACAATCATTGGAAAGTAGATATGACCTACCTCATGGATAACAACACCAATTAAAAAGCGTTTTTCTGCTTGAGAGTAAGTGCGTGTACCATCGTCTTGTAAATCTGTACGTGGGCCATTAAAAGTGATCATTGGGTATTCCATACCCCCTACAGGGCCATTAACTGACTGCGCAGTTGGGTATGGGTAATCAAATGAATACTGTGAATACACTTCCATCGTGTGTACAACCGCTTCAGTTGAGTATTTCTTCCATAAATCGCCACCTTCTTTAGGGAAGAACGACATCGCCATAACGAGTGGTTGTTCATCACCACCTTGCTGGTAACCTTTAGCATCCCACATAAATTTACGTGATGATGCCCAAGCAAAGTCACGAACATTTTCTGCTTTAAAATGCCATGTTTTTGTTTTGTCTGTACCAGCTTTTTCGTTTTCGAGCGCTTCTTCTTCGGTAACAACAAACACAGGGCGTTTTGCTGTTTCAGCTTCTTTTAAACGCTTGCGCTGAGTGCTGGTCAATACCGAGCTTGGGTTATCAAGCTTACCAGTTGCCGATACAATATGATCCGCAGGAACCGTAATTTCAACATCGTAGTCACCAAACTCTAAAGTGAACTCACCACTGCCTAAAAACGGTTTGTTTGTCCATGCTTCGTAATCGGTGTAAGCCGCTAAGCGAGGAAACCACTGTGCAACTAAGAAAATATCGTTACCGTCTTCTTCAAAATGCTCGTAACCTGCACGTGCGCCTACCGCGTCCTCTTCAACGAGGTTAAACGCAAAGTCCATACTAAACTCAACATCTTTACCGGGTTTAAGTGGCGTATTTAAATCAATGCGCATTAAGGTATCAACCACAGTCACGCGCAGCGTTTTACCATCTTCATCTTTAACATTGCTGATGGTGTAACCCAGTTCATTATCGTCCATAAATTGCTGACGACGTAAATCACCTAAGCTTAACTTAGCTGGTTTTGCATCTGGTTCGTTTTGTAGGGTACTTTTAAATGTTTGCGTGGTTTCTGCAATTGAGTCATTTTTAAAAATATTTTGATCAAGCTGAAGCCATAAATACTTTAATGTATGCGGAGAGTTATTTTTATATTCAATTGTTTGACTCCCCGTTAAGCGACGCTTTTGCTCATCAAGCTTTACATCAATATCGTAATCAACGCGTTGTTGCCAATAATTTTCAGCAGGGGCACCAGCTGCACTGCGGTAAACGTTAGGCGTAGGTAAAGCTTCATCTAGTTGACGAAACTTATCAACATAGCTGCCTTTAGTTTGTTCAACAGATGACGCCATCACAGAGCTCGCCATTGCCAAAGGCAATACAAACGCACTCAATGTAAATAAATTTTTCTTCATTGTTAATCCTGATCGATTTTAGTGACGCTACTGTGACAAATTTACAGCTAAGCTTCAATAAAATAGCGATAAAACCCTGCTTTTATAGGGTGATATTCCCCACGTTTATGTAAATACTATTTATAGTGTTTCATACCATAAAAAAGAACGGACATTTCGTCAGAAATTTAATAAAAAACAAAAGCAATTAATACGCTAAACAAAACTGTAAAGGGGGTTTACATATCACTAAAAGTAGAGATAAAACGAAAAAACACAGCTATTTTCATTAAAAATACTAAATAACGCAGTTTTAGGTTGATCTTTACTATGGTTTGTAATTAGAATCGCCCACTTTTTTAATTTGAGAGCATTTTTTTAGCGTTTCTCTCAAATATTTTTTGTTCTAACTAGTCGTAACAAGTGTGGTGAGTTTATGGATTTTTATGTCCTAAAAAAGCAGCAAAAACTAATTGCAATACCAGCAGACGTGCAAAATTGTAAGCAGTATATAAACTCGGGTTATCTGTATATTGATAAAGTCGCTGCTTGTAATGAAACTAATGCACTGCAAGTATTACAAGCTAAAAAAGCCAAAGCATTAAAGTGGCCTTTAACAATCGCGCTCGCTGCTTTGCCCGTTATTTTTATAGCTTGGTATACTTTAACCTAAAGCGATACTTGCATCTTTAATTGCCTTGGGTATATTGGCGCTCTTATGGTTTTTTAAGAGCGCAAAATGAAAGTTCTTCACACTTCAGACTGGCACCTAGGTCAGCAATTTTATGAACATGATCGCCGTCATGAACACCATGCTTTTTTCTCTTGGCTGTTAACCACCCTCGTTAACCAACAAATCGATTTATTGCTTGTTGCAGGTGACATTTATCATACTGCCACACCGAGTGCTAGCGCCGAAAACCAACTCTATCAATTTATAAAAAACGCCAAAGCCCAGTGCCCACAATTACACGTTGTTATTATTGCGGGTAATCATGACTCCGCTAATCGTATTTTGGCTGCACAACCCTTATTAGCCCAGTTTGATACTCATGTGGTAGGGCGGTTTGATCCTGCTAAACCCAGTGACGTTGTAATAACGATTAATAACGATGATAAACGCGCTGTGGTACTCGCTATGCCTTTTTTACGCACCAGTGACATAAGCACGCTTAGCCAAACCGAAAATGGCCCCAGTTACGCACAGGGCGTTGCAAAAGCCTATGAACTTGCTCTTGAACATGCGCTAACACTTAACGCTGAAAATACGCCTTTAATTGTTATGGGTCATTTGCATGCAAAAGGCGGTAATATTTCCGGTGACTCTGAACGTAATTTGGTCATTGGCGGTGAAGAAGCTATTTCAGCGTCGGTATTTGGTAAGCAAGCCAATTACGTCGCACTAGGCCACTTACATAAAGCACAACTAGTAGCTAAAAATGAGCAAATACGTTACAGCGGCACGCCTATTCCAATGTCGTTTTCAGAGAGAAAGTATACCCATCAAGTAAATGTGGTTGAATTTAGCGAGCAAAAAAACCAACCGTTAAACACCACTGTAAACCCCCTTTACATTCCGCGCTTAGCTGAAGTCATTGTACTTCCTGAAGGAGAATGTGTGCCTTTAGCGCAGCTGTGTGAGCAAATAAAAGCACTCGATACAGAGCAATACGACATTGCTCCTTACTTGCGAGTAAAACTTAAATCAAGTGATATCGATACCACCTTTCGAGAACAAATCGAGCAAGCACTTAAAGGAAAACAGGTTAATTTTTGTGGCATAGAGCGAGTTCGTGACCAGCAAATGAGTAATTCCTCAGAAACGGTATTTGAAGATTTAAGTTTTGTGGAAATGCTCAACCCAATTAGCTTACTCGAACAAGCATTTAATAATGATAAAGATATGGCCGCAGCGACCGTGCCCAATGAATTAAAAGCACTGTTAACCAACGTAATTGAAGAACTTGAACAGGAGCAACTGCTATGAAAATAACGGCTGTTCGTATTCATAATTTAGCCTCTATTGCCGATGCCGAAATCGACTTTTTAGCCTCACCACTCAAAGACGCAGGCCTCTTTGCCATTACAGGTGACACCGGCGCAGGAAAAAGCACCGTACTCGATGCTATCTGCTTAGCACTTTATACTAAAACTGCGCGTTTGAAAGGCGATAAAGGTAACCTAATTGATTTTAATGGCGATAACATTAAGCTTAACGATGCCCGCAATTTATTGCGCCGTGGCAAATGGGAAGGGTACGCCGAAGTAGATTTTAGTGGCCAAGACCAACAGCTTTACAGAGCACGTTATAGTATTCAACGTACGCATAAAAAAGTAACCGGCAAACTTAAAGTGGCCGAACATACTTTACATAGCCTACCCGATGAAACCTTAATTGCTGACAAAAGTGGCACCTTAAAAGCCATAGAAAATAAAATAGGTTTGACCTTTGAGCAGTTCTCGCGTGCGGTGTTACTAGCACAACATGAGTTTGCCGCCTTTTTAAAAGCCACTGGCGATGAGCGCGCGCAGCTTTTAGAGTGCCTGACTGGCACCGATAAATTTAGTCGAATAGGGCAGCGTATATTTGAGCGCAACAAAGCTATTAAAGATAAATTTGAATTACTAACGGCAAGTTTAGCCAGTTATACGTTATTGTCTGACGATGAGCTGAGTGAAAAACAACAAACGCTGGCTGATTTAAAACAACAAATTGAACACACTAAAACAACTTTAGCAACGACAGAGCAAGGCGTTAATTGGTATAAGCAAGCACATAGCTTGGAGCTGACATTAAAAAATGCTCAGCAAAACGAGCAACAAGCACATGCCGCACTCAATGCTGTTAAAGCGCAAACGGAGCAAGCGAAACAAGCGCAAAGTGCGCTTGAAATTAAAGATAACCGCCAGCGCTGTGAAAGCTTAACAGCACAAAATAGCCAGTTAAATACACAAATAAAACAATTAAACGAGCTTGATCACAACTCGCTGATCACCGAGCAAGCAAGTAACGTTAAAAAACAGCAAAACGAATTAGATACAGCAAAACAACAAAAGCTAACAGCAGAGCCTCTGATTGCAAAAGCGCGAGAGCTCGACAGCCAATTAGCAATATATAACCAAACTATAAAAAGTCTGACTCAACAAAGCGCCAAAGAGCAGCAACAATTAAGTGATTTACAACAGCAGCTACAACAAAACAAAATAAGTGCAGAGCAAGCCACAACTCAAATCACAGGGCATCAGCACTGGTTGAACGAGCAGAGTCAATTAAAGCCATTGGCAACTGATTGGAACTATTTTCATCATAGTTTTAAGCAGTTTTTTAATACTCAGACACAACTAAAAACAACCCAGCAGCAAGCTCAGGCTCACGCAGAGCAACAAACAATACTCACAGCAAAACTTAGCGAGCAAAATAAACAACTCGAACAAGCAGAGCAAACGCTTACAACGCAGCAGCAAAGCCTAAATAAGCTAAACCAGCAGCACGCTCAATTTAACATTGAACAATGCGACGTTAAGCTTAAAAACATTGATTATTTAAAAGATCAGCGCACACGCTATAAGCAGTTTAACCAAGAATTAAAACACACGGTGCAACAGCAACGTGATGTGGCAGAAAAGCTCAGCCACAGTGAACACTCTAAAACTACGCTGCTTACGCATTTAACCAGCAAAGAGCAGGCACTTAAACACGCAGAGCAAGCGCTTAATCAAGCGAGGCTTCGTGCCAGTGAGCATGTTGAGCATTTACGCGCACAACTGGTTCCAAATGAGTCGTGTGCCGTTTGTGGGGCTACAGAGCACCCGTTCGCGAGCAATCAAAGCCAACCTTTTACAAACCTAATAACCGACTTTGAAAATGCATATAATAACGAAAAGCAGCAACACCAAGATGCTCAAACACAGCTTCATCAGCACCAAACACAACACGCGGTTTTGGTGGCAGAGCATGCTCAGTACAGCCAAGCCATTAGTGATGCACAAGCCAAAATGCTGGAAATTAAAAATACCATGCAAGCGGCTAAAACCGAGCTTAATGAGTTAACAGTTGAGCAGCTTGATGAAACTTATAAGCAATTAAGTGAACAAAAAACACAGTATTTTTCGGCGCAAAAACAGCTCAGTAATTTGCAAGAAACTGTTAACCAGCTGCAAAGCACAGTTAAAAAAGAACAAGCGACACAGCAACAATTAAATACACAGCATGTTGAGCTGAGCAATCAGCAATCTCAGCTTAATAACAAATGCGATGAACTAGCAACTCAAAGCGAAGCGCTTATAAAAGAGCTCAATTTACATTTTAAACACAGTGATTTTTGGCACGCATTGCAAGCAGGCTCGTTACCGCTTAGCGATTTAGCTCAGCAGGTAGAACAATATCAGCAAATCCAAGCACAGCTTGAACAAAGTCAAAAACAATTCGACAGCGCCAATGTACAGTTACAACAACTAACACCGCTTATAACCAAAGCAGAGCAGCGAGTTAACACGCTCAATGAAGAATTAACTCAAACACAGCAACAGCACAATAATACGCAGCAACAGCGCTTAGCCTTGTTTGATAACCAAACTATTAGCGCCGATGACTACCAAGCTAAACTGTCAGCACAGCTAGAGCACTGCCAAAACCAATTAAGTGCCAGCCAACAAGCACACGACAGTGCCGTAAAACAGCGCGATGAACACGCCATCACGCTTAAAAACCTTGAGCATCGTCTGGCAGATAACCACCAAGAGTTAGTGATGCTTGAAACGCGTTACAACGACTGGTTTAAAGAATTTAACATCCTTCATGGCGATATCAGTCATGAGCAAGTCACATTTTTACTAACTATCAGCAACGACGATATTAAAACTCAGTTAAAACAAGGCGAGCAACTATCGCAAGCAGTCGTTGATGCCAGTGCCGCGTTAAAGCAACAGCAACAAGCTAATGAACAGCATCAACAAAATAATCAGCCAACGCAAAGCGAAGCACAGCTAATTGAGCAACAAAACCACTTAAATACCCAGCAAACACAATTGCAAAATAGCTTACTCACCATCAACACCGCGATTGAGCAGCACAACCAAAATGCAAAAGCGCTTGAGGGCAAACAAGCTGAACTGAGCCAGCTCAAGCAACAGGTTGACCAATGGCATTTACTTAATAAAGTACTAGGTGATGCCACAGGTAAAACAATGCGTAATTTAGCGCAAACACAAACACTCAAAATATTGCTGCATTATGCTAATAGCCATTTAAAAACCCTTAACAAGCGTTATGAGCTCACTGCAATTGCTGAGTCACTTGATATAGCCATTATCGACCGCGATATGGCCGATGAACAACGCTCGGTCAATACGCTATCTGGCGGTGAATCGTTTTTAGTGTCGTTGGCATTAGCACTGGGACTTGCCTCACTATCTTCGAACAAAGTGCAAATTAACTCGTTATTTGTTGACGAGGGCTTTGGAACACTAGATAGTGAAACACTCAGTATTGCCATGGACGCGCTAGATTCATTGCAAGCGCAAGGTAGAAAGGTCGGTGTAATTTCACATGTAAGTGAAATGAGCGAACGCGTTGCTACGCAAATTCATGTCGCTAAAAAACCGGGTGGATACTCCACCATAAACGTAATTTAAGGAGACAGCATGCCCACTTTCAAAGGCGAAGAAGCACAAGAATATGATAACCGCATTACCCGTTTAGTCCCAGGCTATGAGCTACTTCATCAACTAACCAATGCACAACTGCAAACCACGTTAAGCGACGATGCACACATTTTAGTGATTGGTGCCGGCACAGGTAAGGAAGTATTAGCATTAGCACAAATAAATCCTAAATGGCAGTTTACTGCCCAAGACACCTCCAGTGATATGCTCGATATTGCAAAACAGCGCTTTGCAGAGCAAGGTATTGATAGCCGTGTCACTATTGAATGTAGCCCAGTTGATAAAGTAAAAGCGAAAGCAGACGCCGTATTATGTTTACTGGTGATGCATTTTGTAGAAGATAACGGCGACAAAAAACAAATTCTTAAAAGCATTAAAACTAACCTTAAAAAAGGAGCGAATCTTTACATTGCTGATTTAATGCGCCCAGAAACAACATTTGAGCGTGAGTCACAATTAAACACCTGTGCTCAATTAGGCTTAACTGAAGCTGGCAAAACTCAAATGGGGCATAACCTCGAAAGAGAGTTTTACCCCCTAGATCGTATGCGCTTTAGTGAACTACTGAATGAATGTGGATTTGGTATTCCAAAGCTTTATTTTAAAGCACTTGGCTTTAGCGGTTACGTTGTATAAATTTTTGTCAAAAAAAAAAGCTAATATCATAATGATATTAGCTTTATTGCTTAACACTAGTTTAAGCGGAGTGAGTGCGCTTTAAAGCCCACTCCTTCTATAATTAGATGCAAACGATGTTTTCAGCTTGCGGGCCTTTTTGACCTTGAGTAACAGTAAACTGTACACGTTGGCCTTCAGCTAGCGTTTTAAAACCGTCGCCAGAGATAGCACTGAAATGTGCGAAAACGTCTGCGCCAGATTCTTGCTCGATAAAACCAAAACCTTTTGCTTCGTTAAACCATTTTACTGAACCAGTAGTTGTATTAGACATAATATGTATCCTAAAAATTAATTAAAGTGTGCCTGAAAAGAGGCGATTGAGCCGAAAAAATAGTTAACTTGAGGATATCGCGTAGGATTATTACTAAAACAACGGGGTACTAACAAATAAAACAAAACTTCTTTCAAACTTATAAATATTGATGGGTTAACACTAACCCATCAATTAAAACTATTTAGATGCAAACGATGTTTTCAGCTTGCGGGCCTTTTTGACCTTGCGTTACAGTAAACTGTACTTTTTGGCCTTCGGCTAATGTTTTGAAACCGTCGCCAGAGATAGCACTGAAATGTGCGAAAACGTCTGCGCCAGATTCTTGCTCAATAAAACCAAAACCTTTTGCTTCATTGAAAAATTTTACTGTACCAGTAGTTGTATTAGACATAATAATATCCTAAAAAAATAATAAAAAATTTGCCTTAAAATAGGCGTTTAACAGGAAGAAAACAAACATTTAACTTGAGGATATCGCGAAGGATTATTACTAATAACAACGAGGTACTTACAAATAAACAGGGCTTTCTATCAACCCGATGGCAAGCAGAATAACAGCAATACACTTTATAACAAGCTTTATTTACACTTTATTTTTACCTATTTAGGCAAAGCCCGCTGCCATAGGCTTTGCAGCGTCATCGGTTTAACTTTTTAAACTTCGTGTAAAACATAACCTGTTAAAAGTGCAAGTTACGCGCTCTTACAATATCTTTCATCACAATGGTTGAGGTTAAACGTTGTACACCCGGTAAGGCTGATAGCTTGTCATCGTAGAGTTGCTGAAACGCGGCTAAATCTTTAGTAACGACGTGTAATAAGTAATCAGGGGTGCCAAATAAGCGTTGTGCATTGGTGATCTGAGGAATAGCATCCACCGCTTGCTCTAATTTGCTTAACGACGCTTTATCACCTTCTTTAATGGTAATAAATACTAACGCAGAAAAGTTTAAACCCACTTTTTCAGGTGATATTTCAGTTCTGTAGCCAACAATTGCTTTGCTTTTCTCAAGCTCTTTTACACGACGATGACAAGGTGACACGCTTAGCCCAACACGATCAGCCAATTCAGAGAGGGTGAGCCTGCCATCAACTTGCAACTCAGCAAGAATTTTCCTATCTATGGTATCCATAGTTGATTATTTCCTAAAATGAACGCTTATATCAGTAAAATACAGTAACTTTTACTCATCAGAAAGAAATAAAATAGCAGCTCACTTATTTTGGGTTTTAGCGCATGGATACGTATGGATATTAATATTATTTTTTCTTTTTGGCTGGTATCAATCTTGTTTGTACTTACCCCCGGTGCCGATTGGGCTTATACAATCAGTGCAGGTATAGCGGGTGATAAAATCATTCCTGCAGTAGCGGGGTTAATACTTGGGCATTTAATGGCCAGTTTAATAGTGGTGGTAGGTTTAGGCGCGTTATTAGCATCGCAGGCCATTTTTATAAAGCTGTTAACCTTATTTGGTGCTTTGTATATCATTTGGATTGCCGTATCACTGTACCGATTTCCTCCAATGCCTGCAGCCTATAACGATGGCCAAGAACACACCTCAGACACGCCTCTAAAGTGGATGAGAAAGGGCTTTATAATTAGTGGCTTGAATCCCAAAGTGATGCTGTTATTTTTAGCCTTATTGCCGCAGTTTGTTTTACCAACACTGTCATTTTCTATTACTGAACAATTGCTGGTACTTAGCATTATTCATTTAGTTGGCTGTGCGCTGGTATATTGGTTAATAGGGGTAAGTGCCAGAAAAATCCTCAGCAATAATCCGGCGCTCTCACTAAAATTTGGCCGTGCATCGGCCTGCATCCTATTTATTTTGGGCTCGCTCATGCTAGTTGATAGCGCTAACACACTGAGCGTAACACTTACCTAAAAAACGAAAGTGGCTTAGATTATTCGCAACTGAGCCACTAATTCACTCAAACGGGCAATTTTAATATTACTCAGCTGCCTATAATCAAAATAGGGGCATACAATAATATTCTGGCTTTTATCTATAGCAAACTCATCATCAAGCCAATCAAGTTGGGCGTTTAACTTACCTTGTTGTATCAAGTTTTTAGCGTGAGTTCGCCCAGCAATAATGTGCAATTGATTTTTATGCTCAGTAAGCACCGGCGCACTAAATAGTAATGCAGTACCGTTATGCTGCTGTAACAACAGCTCATCGCGATATGCTTGCCAACTCACGGCTTGTTTAGCAAAAGCGTAATACTCGCTTGGCAGCGCAAATAACACCTTGGCGTACACATTAAAGACTTTTCGCCAGCCATTGCCACAGTGCTGGTTTATGCTATTTATTTGCCCACTAACTACAGGCTCTAGCTGCGCAAGTGTTTCAAAGTAAGGCATAGGGGGCGCTTTTGCTACATACACAGCAACACTGAATGAGTCATCACCTAACCCTATTAACTGGCTGCTCACTTTAACTGCTCTTATTTTGCGCTAAAATACGATCAAGATTGTTAGCAAAGTTTTGTCTGTCACTTTGGCTTAATGGAGGCGGCCCACCACTCATTTCTACACCACTTGAGCGCATAGTATCCATAAAATCGCGTACATTTAGTAATGAACGAATGTTTTCAGTGGTGTAAAGCTCACCGCGCGGATTAAGTGCTTGGCCGCCATTATCAATCACTTCACTTGCCAGTGGAATATCTCCTGTGATCACTAAATCGCCTTTTTCAATCCGTTTTACTATTTCATCATCAGCCACATCAAAGCCCGATGACACTTGTAGTCGGCTAATAAATTTTGACGGTGGGATGCGCATGGCATGATTTGCAACCAGTATAGTTTCTGTTTGCGTACGCTCTGCGGCTCTAAATAAAATTTCTTTTATTACCACCGGACAAGCGTCAGCATCAACCCAAATTTTCATGCTAAGTTCTTTAAATTGCTTTAGTATTAAGGCGATCCTATAGCAATTTCTAAAGAAAAGGAAACAACATGAAACTCGCTTTTAAAACCGCATTATTTATTACCACCGTGTTTTTACTCAGTGCCTGTACCAGCGCACCCGAAGGAATAACCCCTGTTAAAAACTTTGATTTAGAGAAATACCAAGGCAAGTGGTATGAAATAGCACGATTAGACCACTCTTTTGAACAAGGAATGGAGCAAGTAACAGCCACTTATTCAATTAACGATGATGGAACGGTAAAGGTATTAAACAAAGGGTTTATTAGTAAAGAACAAAAATGGGACGAAGCTGAAGGCTTAGCTAAATTTGTAGAAAACGCCGATACAGGGCATTTTAAAGTGTCATTTTTTGGCCCGTTTTATGGTGCCTATATTATTTTTGAGCTCGACCAACCTGATTATCAATATGCCTTTATTACCAGTTATAGCAAAGATTACTTATGGTTTTTATCGAGAACACCTACAGTGAGTAAAGAGCTCAAGCAGCACTTTTTAAGCCAAGTAAAAGCGCTTGGTTTTGCAACAGATGAGATTATTTGGGTAAATCAAAAATCGCTGTAAAGGGGGTTTACATGCCCCTAGGTTGTAATAAAACATTCACCTTACTGTAAGGTAAACTAAATAAAGAGGGGCTATATTAGCCCTACTTGCAAAAGGAAAGGCAAGTACAAGACATAATGACAATCCCCCTTTTTTATTGGCAAGCCTGATGGCTTGCCATTTTTTTACCTCAATTTAGCCTATTCTTTGGGATCAGGTTTTTACTAACTAAAGCCCATTTAAACCAAAAAATAACGTACTTGTGGCTAATATCAATAATACAAGCAAGTTAAAAAGCTTAGTTAAATTGACTAAAAAACTATAAAAAATCATTATAATTAAAGCACTTAACGACATAAACCCGCAAAACTGTAGAGCGCCATAGCCGTGTAATTCGCTAACGCAAAGCAGCAAACTTAGTAAAATACTGATCCAAGCAACACTCAATAAAATTAAACGCTGCTGATCAGTCGGGCGCTTGTTAAAAACATCCTTAAAATGATTAAACTTAGCCAGTGCAAAGCAGTTAAAAGCCACCAAACATAAGCTAAAAGGGAGCAATGCCATCATACTTTTTGCTCCTGAGTGTTTATCGGACTAGGTTTTTTAGCTTGCAGCGCAGTACGTAATTTTTCGGTTTGTAACAAAAACAGCAAACCAAACAGTAAAAAGAGACTATCAAACATAAATAAAGCCCACTGTTCATTACGTAAATAACTGATTATCTTCCCTTGTGTTGTTAGCGCATTAACCACTGGCACACTAAAACAAGCAATGCTGTTTATGGCAGCCATAACACACCACTGCAACTTGTCACGCTTTACAAAAGCGATAATAAGTACACACAGCCAAGTTAAAAAGAAGGCAAGTATCTCTTTATCCGCGCGCTCCATTGCGCGTGTGCTGATTAATCGGTTTGCTAAAAAGAACGCAGACGTTGCCAAGGGCAATCCCATTAAAGTTCCTAAATTAAGCGCTTCGACGAGTTTTAAACCCCATGATGGCCGAGCATTTTTTTTCATTCGCTCTCGAATGCGCTTTGCCCACATAATACAGCCCGTGGCTATCATTATGCAGCCAGCAATGCCGCCTAAAAAGTATAAAACACGTAATAATGGCTCTGCTAAACGCCCAGTGTGCATTGAATTTAGTGACTCATACAGCGCTTTACTGCCGGTGAGTTCATCATCAGTTTGAGCAACAAGCTCACCACTCGCTCCACTAAATATCAAACGCGGTGCTTGATCCCTTAATGTTTTTCCAGGACTGACCAAAACCATAATAGTCGCAGCGGCCTTATTCGGCTTATTTATAATCACCCGAGTTATATCAGCCTCTGGCCACTTAGTATAAACCTGATCCAAAACAGTATTGATAGGCACTAACGGTGCAGTGCCTTGCAACGACTCTGTTGCAGAACTACTTGGCGAAACATCATTAAAAAAGCCTCGTATTCCATCCTCATAAACGGTTTGCGCGGGGTAGGGGAAAATCATAAATATCAGGGTAATAATGCCCGTATAAGTAATCATTAAATGAAACGGTAAGGCAAATACCGAACTTAAATTATGCACATCTAACCAGCTACGGCTGCCTTTATTAGCTCTAAAAACAAACATATCTTTAAAAATACGTTTGTGAATAACGACGCCAGATATCAACGCAATGAGCATAAATAAACTAGCAAAGCAGACAATCCAACGCGCCGTTTTTACATCAATATAATGCAAATCAAAATGCAGGCGATAAAAGAAATTACCCCCTCGGGTATCTACAAAGGGTGCTAAAGGCTGCATGGTATTTGGATTTAAACGGGTATTTTCAAACTGCGCTCTGCGTTGTCCAGGCTCTTTTGGTTTTGCATAACCATACGTTAAATAAGGTATACGCTCCTCAGGAAGCGTTATACGCCAATTAGGCGCATTAGGTGCTTGCGCATTTAAATACTCAACACCCGACACAATTTGTTGCTTTTGCGCGCCAATACGATCTGCCTGCTGCTCAATATTATGGACACTTGGCTGATTCCATAAGCTCACTTCATCTCTAAAAAAGCTAATAGTGCCTGCAAAAAATATTAAATACAGTAACCAACACACGAGCAAACCCACCCATGTATGTAACCACGTCATTGAACGAAAAAAACTCCCTTTCATAACCATCCCTTCAATAGCGATAACAAGACAAGTTGCGCTGCAATACTTAGTAAAATACTGATCCAAACAGTTTTTAATGAATGAATATAAAAGCTATAAATAAACACCAGGGCATAAATTAAAATACTCGCAGACACACTAAGCAAAACCGCGTCAACTTTAGGCACAGGCACTACTGCACTTAATAGCGACACACTTACGGCTGTAAAAAAATACCCGCCAACAATGGCAATAAAAAAACGCGATAAAACCGCTAATTCATAGCTAAAGCGTTCCATAAATTGCCATAACATAGAAAAAACGGGTTTGGGAAAGTCTAAAAGACGGTTGGAGGCCTGCATAAACTGCAAATTCCTTTTAAACATAGCTAAAAAAAGATGGCGATATTATAACGCCAACAAATACAAAAGATAGTAATTCTTATTTGTATTTGAATGCAGTAATAGGCATTTAATTGAGTTAGTTAAATAGTGATCTGAAATAAGGCACCTGAACAAACAGTCATAACGGCTGCAAACGGCTATATAGCTACGCTTTAATCCTATTATTTGCTATTAACATACGTGCCCTTTGGGATTACTACTATTTTAACTTTATAAAAGCAAAGCCTAACTAGCTAATTTATAATAACTTTATTTAAAAACACCGAAAGGATCACGATTTTACTAACTACTTTTCAAAATCGTTAAAATAAACCGATTTTTTACTAACTCAACCGTATACAAATTAAAAAAAGGCTAATAAACAAACAAAAATAAGCTAGCTGAAAGCAAATATACCGTCATTTACTACTTAAGTTGATAAATGGCTGATCCGTATCAAACAACAACTAGTCAGTAACAACTAACTTAATACCAATTGTGTTAAGTTACTGACCATTTATAGCGACAGATAAATGGAGTGATAACAAGGCGTAAATTTTGACATGTGGTTGTTCTACTTGAAAAAAATATAACGCAGTTAGCGCTTTATTTAGCTCGCTAGAATGGTTAAATATTTAAGTCGATTGGTATAACTTCAGCGTCAAACAAAACGTAGCGTTAGCGTTAGTAAAATTAGGGTTTATTTATTACTTTTTATTTTTTTAGCGTTAGCGAAATAACGCCTTAATCATAGCCGTAAAGGGGGTTTACAGCATTAAAACTGAGGCCATTGTTTAAACTTAAAATACATGAGACTAGGAAAGTAAGCATAAAAAAAGGTGGCTAATGCCACCTCTATAAACAATAACTTTTACAACATTGAAAACAGCTTTTTAAGTTGTGGCATGTATTCGCTCACAAGTGCTAGGTTATTTTCACTGACTACAGGCTCTGCCGATTTAGCTGCGCTTGATGCATTGCCAAACGACCCCATTAATGAACTAACACCTTTGTCTTTACTGCTTTGCATACTTTGTAAGCCACCCATTAATTTATTGGCGGTTTCTTTATGTTCATCTGATAAACCTGATTTCAGGTTTTCAATGTAAGCCATTGAAACTTCTGATCCTACAGCAATTAATTGTTCAGGCGTAAAACCATATTGGCTAGTTACGTTGGCAAAGCTTTTATATAAGTCTTGCTGTTTGATCATGCTAAGTGCGCTGTTAGCTAACGAGCTTTGCTCAGTGACTGTTTGATCTGCTGATGCGCCCAGCATACTCGCTAAATCTAAGCCTTTTAACGACTCTTGATTGCTTGCCCAGCTTGTAACCGCAGGTAATGCCTTAATGTAGCTTTGTAATTGACCTTCGTTAATGTCTTGTGCAAAGCTTGAGAAGCTCATCGCTAATAAGCCGATTGATAACAGTAATTTTTTCATTAAGCATTTCCTAATAGTAAAGTAGCGTTAATTAAAAACTAATTAACGGCTCTTGCCAATACAAAGCGTAAATTTATAAATTATTATTAACTCAGTTGTGAGTTTAACTTGATTCACCACAACGCAATGTACTGATGATATAATACATTTTTTTGCAAAAAGAGCGGGGCACTATGTTAACTATTTCAAACAGCGTAACCATTGATGAATGGGAAGTAGAGCTCAGCGCTATTCGCTCGCAAGGTGCAGGCGGGCAAAATGTTAATAAAGTAGCCAGTGCTATACATTTACGCTTTGATATTAATCGCTCTAAATTACCTGACTTTTATAAAGAACGATTACTTGCTTTAAAAGATTCAAGGATCACCAAAGAAGGGGTATTGATAATTAAAGCGCAAAGCCATCGCACCCAAGAGCTAAACAGGGAAGATGCGCTAAAACGGCTAAAAGATTTAATTTTAAGCGCGACTAAAGTTAATAAAGCACGCCGTGCCACCAAACCTAGCCGTAACTCACAGCGTAAACGCATGGACAAAAAAACCAAACACGGCCAAACCAAAGCCCTACGCGGTAATATTAAGCTATAACTTTAGTAACCTGTACTGTGGTTAAGTATATAAAAAGGCTGCGGATGCAGCCTTTAATTTAATCATAAGTATGATGGCGGGTGACGCTAAATCGGTTGAGGATTCGATGCACTAAATACACTGCACTTAAGCTTACTGTTACTGCAACAGCCACCGAGCTAAATCGATACATGGCGCTGTATATTAAATCTTGCCCTGGGCCTAACGACTGACCAAATAAAATGCCAAATGTGGTTAATACCCCAAACCCAACACCCGGTGGACCACCGCCTAAAATATGAAAACGACTGAATATAAAAGACAAAATCCATAATATAGCCACCGGAAAAAGCAAAACGTCAGTATGGTTATACAAAAACAATTGCGCAACTAAGGCAGCATTACAGCCTATCAGTGTACCAATAATACGTTGCCAACTTGCGGTGCCCGCAGCCTTAAAACACAACGAAAACAAAATTAAAATAGACGCCGCTTGCGCCGAAATTGAATCTTGTAAGTCAAGTACCTGAAAAACCACGAATGATAAAGTCGCAACGCTAGCGCATAGCAACACCTCGTGACGAATACTTTCTTTATCCTTGTGTGGCACAGCCCGCATGGGCCGCGCTGTCACATCAGGAAACAAACCATGCATCAAGAACGCAATAATAATAGTAATAAAAATAGCCATACCATTACTTAAAATAAGCGGGTAAATGCTGCTTCCTTGATCAACATGGCTGGCAAAGTGCAACTGAATCGATAAACTCACCGCCCCCAAAGCACCAAATAAAAATGCTCCACCAGAGCTCATTAAGTAAAACAATATACAAAAGCTGGCAAAAATAATGAGCGTCATTAACACCGGCAAGTGTGAAAATAAGCCCTGTAAAATAAGCACTATAAACGCACTGTAGGCAGCACTAGCAACAAATTGATGGATCACGCCTTTGTTAATACTTGGCACTAAACCGAGTAATAACATAGGGTAAACTGTAAAAAATATTCCATTGGGCCAATTCATTAACTTGCACAAAGTAAAACCAATAGTGCAGCCGCCAGCAATCCGTAGCGCTTGGCGTAAACCATTTGAATCGAGTTGTGGCGCTTGGCTAACATGTTGTGTCATTACTCGCCCCACTAATAAATGTAATGTAACCAACTAATAAAGCGGATCTGTACTGATCCCAACCATTGACCTATAGCCGATTGTGGAAGTAACTGCACAGTGGCACGCGCACCACTGGGCATATTATTTATAAGCTGAGTGTTATTTGGCAGCACTAAATGAATACGTTGACGCTGAGCGTCACGAACCCAGCGGTTGCTGGTTTCGGTGGTGCTAAGTAATCCATTCGCACTAAGTTGCCCGTCACTAACACCTGCTTCGAAGGTTTCAATTTTAGCGTCGAATACTTCACCTGGTCGGCTGTCAAACACTACTTTTGCTAAACTGCCTGGCTGCATATTTAATAGTGACTTTTCACGAAAATCAGCCACTAAATCTGCTTTTCTTGCCACAATAGCAAGTAATGGCTTACCCGCAACAGCATAGGAACCCTCAAGTAACTGTAAATTAGCCACTACACCATCACTTAAAGCACGCACTTGCGTATAGGATAAGTTAAGCTCGGCTTGCGCTAACTGATTGGCCGCATGGCGCAGCGCTAAATTATTTTGCCCCGAGTCGCCTCGCGCCAAAACAGCTTCAGAAAGCTGTGCTTCAAAGGCGGCTAAATTAGATTGGCTTGCTGCAAAATTTGCACGAATGCTTTCAAGCTCTTGTTCCGAAATAGAGTTTTGTTTATAAAGCGTTTCGCCACGCTTTTTTAATAGCTGCTGCTCATGCAATTTAGCGTTAGCTGCACTTATTTGTGCCTCAAGCGCTTTTACATTGGTATCAAGGCGTTTATTTTGAAGTTTAGCATCGTCAAGGGCAAGCTGTGCTTGCTCAAGTGCTAGTTGGTAAGTATTTTTATCTATCTCAAATAATACATCACCCGCTTTAACCGCTTGGTTATTACTGACCAATACATCGGTAACACGGCCATTTATTTGCGGTGATATTTGCACAACCGGATGATAAACCCGTGCTTGTGGCGTAACCGGCAACCACACATCGGCAACA
Organism: Pseudoalteromonas sp. MQS005; assembly: GCF_001661605.1. Taxonomy (NCBI): domain Bacteria; kingdom Pseudomonadati; phylum Pseudomonadota; class Gammaproteobacteria; order Alteromonadales; family Pseudoalteromonadaceae; genus Pseudoalteromonas; species Pseudoalteromonas sp. MQS005. Next base: position 55,119 of record NZ_LYRQ01000007.1, read on the forward strand.
ATATAATAAAAAAAGACAACAATAAAACCAACAAGCGAAACTTTAACGTAGCGGGCAAATTTTTGATCAGGTGTCATACTTATTTATCTCCAGATAAGCTTGCAATACAACGCCGCGCGTTTTCTTCCATTTGCACTAAACTGTGCGCCATACCATCAAGTTGCTCAGTACTTAAACCGGCATATAAACGCTGTTTAATATCGCTTGTTAGCTCTTTTAAATGTTCTAATAACTTTATACCCTCATCGGTAAAGTACAATTTTTTACTGCGTTTATCGTGTTCATCAACTTGTCGAATAACCAGATTTTGCTGCTCTAATTGCTTAATGGTGCGCGTTAATGAGGGCATTTCAATACCTAAACTGGTCGCCAACGCTTGCTGTGTTGCCCCTAAAGGTAAATGATGTAAGTGAATCATTGCCGTCCAGCGCGACTGAGTTAAACCTAAGGGTTCAACCGCCACTGTCACCGCTTCTCGACATAAGCGGTGCACTCGACCCATATTGCCGCATAAGGTTAAATCGAGTGTTTCATGAAAAGGAATAGTGCTACTCATAGGAACTCTTACTTGTGAATATCAGCAAATTTTAGCATTAGTTAGCAGGCTAAGTAAATAATTGGCATTTTAACTTCAGGTAAATAAGTTTTATTTAACCTGAACTCTGGTTAAGAGATTTACTAACGTTTGAATCAAAATGATATTTATGTTTATTTTCTCTAGCCAGAGATTTCCAGTGGAAACAAAGCGAAATTACGCGTCGAAAGCTCGCCTATTGCAAGTAAATTCAACGCAGTTAGCGCTGAAAATAGCTGCTTGAGATAGATTTATTATTTAGAGTTCAGGTTATTTAGATAAATAGTGTACGGCAAGCTTATCTAAGAAAGTATAAAGCTTATTGTTCATCTCATCATAGTCGTGACTTAAGAGCTTTTCGGGCTGTTCAACAAAGCGGTAATTATGGGCATTGGTTAAATCATCGTTGGCAATGAGGAGGATAACCACCTCGGTGGTCAATTCCATGTGGCATTGAAAACCAAATACTAAATCGCTATAAGCGACTATTTGCCTTGGACAACCTTCGCTATAGGCAATAATACTGGCTGTAGTAGTCAGCCCAGGCATATCGTTATGCCAATGCCCCACATTAAGCTCACTGCCAAAATGGCTAAATAACGGATGATTCAAACCTGCATCTGTGAGGATAATAGCAAACTTACCAATTTCCTTTTCTGGACTAGGTTGATAAGCCGCGCCTAACGCTTCACCAATTAATTGCGACCCCAAACAAACGCCCAACACTACTTTGTTTGCCGTGATCGCACTGGCAATAAAGGCTTGTTCTTTTTTGCTATCAAAATAAGCGCATTCTGCAAGGGATGTAGCGGGCGATTGTGGCCCACCCATTACGATTAAAAAGTCTATATCATCAGCATGTTGCGGTAAGTTTTCAGCTAAATAAATACGGGTATAAGACAGCGTATGACCATTCATTTTAGCCCAGGTTTCATAAGCGCCTGGCGCTTCAAAATGTTCGTGAATAATAAAGTGAATGTGCATTGCCGTTTCCTTAAAATATTATCTTTTTAATAAGTAATGGTCACCGGATATAAGTGACCATGTAACAGCTACTAAAAGTTAAGTAAATTTGCTGGAGAGTATTGATCGGTTAGCACCTTAGTATCACTTGGCCAATCTTGGCCATCTTTAGTGAAAAACATACGCTGGCTAATTGCCTCTATATCCACATCATAAGGGGCAAGTAACGGAGCTAGCTGCGTCACCCGCTGCGCTATTTGTTGCTCTGTAGGGATATTGCTATAACCAGCTAAAATAATACGATTACTGTTATTATTGGCTGTTACATTAATAAAATCGCCAAATACCGCATGATAGGTCGCCGACTCATGTTCATAGAGTTTACTTGATGAAAACGTGTTAGCAGCCACAATTCCGCCTTCGGCTAATACGCTTTTTATCTCTTCAAAAAACTCTTTTGTGAGTAAGTGCTCAGGAATGTAATCGCCATTAAACGCATCTAAAATAATCCAATCAAATTGCTGTTTTTTAAGCGCCGCACGTTTAATAAAAATACGCCCATCTTGCACTTTAGCAGTTACGTTATCGGTTTCTATAAAGTTAAAATAATCGCGCGCCACTTTAATTACCGCAGGATCTATTTCAACATTTTCAATATGCGCACTCGGGTATAGCTCGTGAATCATATTAGAAAGCGTACCGCCACCTAAACCAATAATGAGCACATTTTTAGGGTTATCAATCAGTAACAAACTAGAAAAAGCCAGCTTAGTGTAGTTAAACACGAGTTTTTTAGGGTCGCTAATGTACATGCAACTTTGGCTGCTTTGTCGGGTTTTTTCATCAAACTTTAAACAGCGTAAATCGCCAGTTTCTTCAACGAGTAGATTTCGATACAAGGAGCGCTCTTTATGCACAACATTAGCTGCACTGTATGATGAGAGCAGTAGCGCCGTAATACAAACAAACAGGGATTTAAACTTAAGCATAAACGGCCTCTCGTACTTTAAGTTTGTCAAAGGTAATAGCAATTAGCCCAAGCGTGCCCAATACACCAGCAAAACCTAAAATAATCGCGTTAACATCAAACGCCAGTACCATATAAAAAGAGGTAATAATGGTGCCCAGTGCGCTGCCTAAGGTACTTACAAAATAAAGGCCACCTGCTACTTGGCCGCTGCGCTCACTATTTGTGACCAGTAAACGTACGGAGTAGGGCGAGATCATGCCTAAAATAATGGTGGGTATAAAAAATAACGCGGTTGAGGCGAGTAACGAGCCATAGCGACTGTCTTCAATATGCGAAAAAATAAATGCCATAATTGGCTCAGCAAACAAAGAAATGGGTAGTACCATAATACTGGCAACTAAAAAGATTAACCCATATTTGGTCAACGAAGGATGACGAATAGACAGCTTACCCCCCAGTAAATACCCAAATGATAAGCTAAGCATAAATACCGTAATAATACTGCCCCAGATATGCACGCTACTGCCAAAGTAAGGCGCTAAAATTCGCCCACCTAATAGCTCTATTCCCATAATACTAAAGCCACTACTAAACGCTAAAAAGTAAATTAATGCATTTGTTTTTGTTAACATTATATTGTTCTTATTGTGTTATTTTTATCCATCTTAACGTGATAGCTGCATAGTCGCTAGTGTAAAAATTAGACGCACACATGGAGCGCAAAAAAACATTTTGTTATAAAGTAACACATGCTATAGTTTTGGTTATAATATAACGTTACTAAAAAGCATTTTATGAAGTACTCATTAATTTACTTAGCCTGCTTAAGTGCAAGCGCACAATGCCTTGCCCAAAGTCAACCAATAGAGAAAATTGCGGTTACATATAAACAAGCTTACCGAGGCGATATTCCTCAAAAGCAAATGCCACAATCAATCGAAACCCTCGATAACGCGATACTTGATCAAAAAGGAATAACTCAATTACAAGATGCGCTGGATTTTTCTGCCAGTATTTCTCGTAAAAATAACAGTGGCGCATTATGGGATAGCTTTTCGATTCGTGGATTATCGGGTAACGAAAACATGCCATCGGGTTACTTAATTAATGGTTTTAGCGGTGGGCGCGGGTTCAGCGGCCCTCGTGATGTATCAAACATTGAGTACATTGAAGTATTAAAAGGCCCAGGCTCCGCACTTTATGGCCGCTCAGAGCCCGGCGGTACAGTTAATATCGTGACCAAAAAACCTCAGTTTGAGCAACAGGGTGAGCTAAAGCTCAGCTTAGGTAGTGATAATTTTAATCGCGTTGAAGGTGACTATACAAACGGCATTAACGATAACACTGCATTTAGAATAAATGGCGCATGGCAAGATAGCGACAGCTACCGCGATGAGGTGTACACCCATAAAAAGGTGGTTACACCATCGATTTATCATCAAATAAACGCTTCAACCAGCATCACTTATGAATTTGAATACGTTGATTTAGCCCAGCTATTTGATCGTGGGGTTGTTGTACTTAATGATAATTTTAATACTGTCCCTAACTCGCGCTATTTAGGCAATCCAAACGATGGTGACACGCAAGTATATTCTCGTGGTCACCAAGTGACTTTAAATCATGATATAAACAATGAATGGTCACTCGTTGTAGGCGCAAACTACCGCAGCTCTACACTAACTGGGTTTTCTTCTGATGCTGAACTTGCACCCTCGCGCCAATCATTATTCGATGATGGCCGCACACTTACCCGCCAACAGCGCTACCGCGATTATGAAGTTGATGATACCAGCCTTAAATTTGAGCTAAGCGGGCATTTTGATACCGCAGGCATTACCCATCATTTATTAATCGGAGCCGACGCATACAAATACGACTTACGCACTGGACTTTATCGTTATCGCGGCGGTAACGGCACCTACACAATTGATATTTATCAACCTAATTATAACGTTGCGCGTCCTGAAGTAGGTTTACTCTACGAAAACAACGAACAACAAGATGCTTATGGTATATACGTTCAAGATCAAATGGATCTGACTGATAAATTTAAGCTATTAGTTGGCCTTAGGTTCGATAGCGTAGATCAAGACATTTTAGAAACCAAAAGTGCTGTGCTTTCAAGTAGCTCACAGAGCCAGGTAAGCCCGCGAATAGGCTTAGTATACGAGCTAAACAACGCTGTAACCTTATACAGCAGTTACTCTGAAGGCTTTTTACCATTAAGTGGCACAGATGCAAGTGGCGACCCATTTGGCTTTGAATACAGTGACTCAATTGAAGTAGGCGCTAAATTTAGCTACCAAGGCATAGCGGGTACCCTGGCATTATTTGATGCCACTAAAAGTAATATGTTAGTAGCCGACCCTGTAAACGTTGGCTTTTCAGCGCCTATTGGTAAAGCAAACAGTAAAGGTGTTGAACTCGATTTAAGTACTTACATTACTGATGATACAAAGTTTAATTTATCTTACGCTTATATAGATGCCAGTACTGCAAACGACATAATAAATGCTGATTGGGGCGTGCCAATAAAGAAAGGCAGCCCATTAGTCAATGTACCTAAAAATAACTTAAACCTAACACTTAGCCATCAAACAGCCTTGCTTGGTAAAGAGCTTGAGCTAGGGGCTAGTTATCAGTACACCAGTGAGCGATTAGGCGATGCCGCCGATTTAACATTTAACTTACCGAGTTATCAATTAGTTGGCATTTTTGGACAAGTAAATTTAACCGAGCGCACCAAGTTAAATATCAGTTTTAACAACATTTTTGATGAAGAATATGCCCAAAGTAGCTACAACGCATTATGGGTTTACCCAGGTGCGCCTACTCAATTTAAGATGTCATTGGCCTATCAATTCTAACAATTTCATAGTCCCGATTAGCTATTTCAACCCGACTTTGGTTATTTAGCTTTTCATCCAAAGCGTCTTAATGTAGTGGTTAAGGCGCTTTTTTTGGATAATAAACAGCCGCTGTTAACCCCCTTTACAGTCACTTTCATCTTATAAAATAGCAGTCTGCATTATGACATTTTAGGTACGCTGTATTATAAAACATGTTATAAATATCACACTAAAATACAGCGACTCCGGTTAGATTTAAAGGGCAAGAATAAATGGATACAAGCAGCAATAATAGCTCGTTAATTATTTTTCTTATTTCTGCATGTTTATTGTTACCATTCCTAGAAAGCATGCATGGTGGAGCGCTTTGGGGTTTAAATTGGCACTCTCCACGGCTTATGGATACATTAAGCCATAATCTACTTTATATAAAATTAGTGTTGGTAATTACGGGTTTAATACTGCTTTTCACCAAACCTAAAAAAATTAAAAGCATAATTAAAAATAAAATAGCCCAGTGGTTGTTCTATATCATTCTTACATTAGTTGGTGTAATACAAATTCCTTTTTTGTGTTTAGGGATTTTAGTCAATGCTTCTTCATTATCAACGCCTGATTATATTCACAAACAAAGCACGTTTACTGATCGTACTATTTATATTTATACCGCAGACCCTGGGGCAATGGGGAAAGCCTATCATTATGCGTATTTAAATTGCCCGCTAGCATTTGGCCGTTATGAGCTAAAGCGAATTGCTAAACTCAATTGGATGCGCGAATACACGTTTTACATTGAAAAGAATAATCTGATAGTAATTGATAAAAATTCTGATGGTTTAACGCATACTTTTGATATGAGTGATGTAACCTGTTCGAGCTGATACCTCCTTTTTATAATTAGCTTAGGTTACAACTTTCAATTAAGTCTCCATAATTGCCCTTAATGCTAATAAAAATTTCGACTTAAAGGCCGAGTTATTAGCACTAACTCATTTAGATCACGTATTCTTTTTAGGCACAAAAAGCCGCAGTATTTATTACTGCGGCCTTTTTATTTAAGCTATAAATTTAAGCAAGCTCCAGTTTAATAAGCACCAGCGCTATATATAAGCTCGTAGCTGTGGCTGTAAATCTCAAGGATGTTACCAAACGGGTCTTCCATGTAGATCATGCGGTACGGCTTTTCACCAGGGTAATAGTAGCGTGGCTCTGGCATACGTTTTTTACCACCTGCAGCAACAATACGATCCGCTAAGCCTTCTACATCTGGGTCTTGTACACAGAAATGGAAGATACCGGTTTTCCAGTATTCAAAGTTGTCTTTAGGGTTTTCTTGGTCTTTAAATTCAAAAATTTCTACACCAATTCGGTCGCCTGTTGAAAGATGCGCTATTTTGAATTTTTCCCAATTTGGACCAAATACATCGGTACACATTTCGCCAATTGGGCTGTTGTCTTCAGTAATCACGGTAGGCTCCATTATGGTGTACCAGCCCATCACCTTAGTGTAAAACTCTACGGCTTTTTCAACATCCGGTACTGAAATACCGATGTGCGAAAAACTACGTGGATATGTATGACTCATAATAAATACTCCTACTTAACTATGTTTAGTTGATGGAGTGAGTTTACGAATTGACCAACATTAAGTAAAATTATCATTAATCATCATTTTGAGTATATTTTGTAATGATAAATCCGACATGGTTAAACACGTTTTGTACTTTAGTTGAGGTAAACCATTTTACCCAAACCGCCGAGCGCCTTTATATGACCCAGTCAGGCGTAAGCCAACATATAAAAAAGTTAGAGCAGCAAGTAGATTGCGCCTTGCTTGAGCGCCACGGTAAACAATTTACCCTTACCGTTCAGGGTCAAAATTTATATCAGCAGGGTAGTCAGTTACTCAAAGAATGGCAGTTTTTACAGCAGCAATTAAAAGATGATTCACCTTACAGCGGTTTAGTTAAAATACAGTCGCCAGGCAGTTGTGGACTGCAGTTTTACAATCAACTATTAGCACTGCAAGTAGAGCACAAGGAGCTAATTATAGATTACCGCTTTGCTCCAAATACCAGTGTTGAACAAGCAGTGGCAAACCATAGTGCCGATATTGGCTTTTTAACTCAAGCGCCTACCCTTAGTGAAGTAACCAGCCATAAAATAGGCCAAGAGCTTTTACTATTGGTAACACCGGCCGCAATAAAAAGCCCAACATGGAGCGCATTAAATGAACTGGGCTTTATTAGCCACCCCGATGCAAAACATCATGCACAGCTTTTACTTAGCGAAAACTACAGTGAATTTGAACATGTTGATCAAATTAAGCAAACGGGGTTTTCTAACCAAATAAGTTTAATACTGGAACCGGTAAGTTTAGGGCTGGGTTTTACGGTTTTACCAGCACACGCAGTAAGTGCTTTTAATAAACCTGCGCTTATTAAAACGCATCATTTAACCAAACCAATTAGCGAAAATATTTATGTGTGTCATCATCGCAATAGGCCGTTAGCAAAGCGTATGCATTGCGTTATTGATGCGATAAAAGCAGGCTAGGGCACCCAAATCAGCGCCCGTAAAGCCCCTTTACAGCTTAAGCTGTACGTTTGGTTTTTTGCGTAATGTCTGTGAGGCTCTGTTTGCTTTTAAAATAAACCTTATGCACAGCAAAAGTCAGTAAAGTCATTAGTACCATCATACAAAGTGTCGGCCAAAGGCTAAGGGTATGATAACCAAGCGCCCCCATAAACCAGCAAATAAGTACCCATTGAATAACATAGAGCGCGGTTACATGTTTACTGGCATATAAAAGAGCACGTGTAATAGGGCCATTATATTTATCAGCAAAAATAAACTGTATAGCCGATAGTGCACATAAATTTAAGCCAACTAAATAGCTAATACCGCCGCCATTTAAATGGAAAAAGTTGCCAAACTGTCCTTTAAAATCAATGGCTAACCATATGCCGCCAATAACAAGTAAAGCAGCACCAAGTTGTGCACATACTTTATATAAGTAATCGGCATTTTGTTGATTACTAAGGTATAAACGACCAAGTACATACCCCGTTAATATCGCACTTATCCAAGGAAATACCGGAAAATACACTTGATAGTTATTAGCAAAAAACAAATCGCTAATATAAGGTGAAAGCGTAAATTGTTGCCCCCTCACAAACTGGCTCATAACTGCAATTGCAATGGCTAAAACCGCAATCCATATTGTTTTCCAACGGGCAATATTAAGCACACCAAACAGCAATAAGCTAACTCCAGCCAGTTGTAAAATATCACCTGTTAACACCATAAATTGTAACTGCCCAGCACTCAAAGGGCTTTGCCAGCCATAAGCATTTATAAACGCCTCGGGCATGGTATTAAATACTTCAATAGGTAGCCAAAACTTGGCCGCATTCATTAAATAGGCAAGCAGTAAAAGCTGAATGCCACGCTTAATTAACAGCAAGGGTGTTTGCCTACGCGAAAGCGCCATAGATAGCCCCATTGCCACCAAAAACGAGGCGATGCCTTTGCCAAGTATATGCACAACCGTACCAAATGCGCTTTCACTTTGAAGCGTTGTGGAGGCATACATCCATAAGGTATGCACAATAATCATAATGAAAACGCTCGCACCACGCGCAAGGTCAATTGTTTTAAGACGTTGGTTCATTGGTTTTAATGTCCTTTTTAGGGCAGGTTTGGCATTTGCTATAACCGGCTAAATAATAGCGGCAACAGGTTAAACGCTGGGGTTTTTCAGTAAATGGCGCATCAAGATTAAAGTGTTCACAAATAAGGGTATGCAGCTGACGATGGCAATTGTTGATATGTAAAGTAGTAGCAAGGGCTAAGCTATGAGCTCGCTCAATGGCGCTACTTAATGAATCGAGTAATAACCGTGCTTGTTCTTTTTTACCCAGCGCGTAGTCGGTATTTATCCATGCACCAACTTGGCTTATAAAATGAGTAAACGCTTTGGTTTGCTCAGTTTTACTTACTAACACGCTATTATTGAGGTTAAACCCACGACAATAAGCGCCATTTATCGCTAACGGCATGTTAATGGGATCTGCCGTACTTTGCTTGCAAGCAAACCAATAGCAATAAGCGTAAATAGCTTGCCAACAAAGCTGTAAATACAAATGCCGACTAATAAATTGCTTAGGCGCAGTAGGGTACTGCGCCTTACAACGAACAGTTAAAGCGCGCACTAATAATAAGCTCGGTTTAAAAGTTCGTTGTACGGGTTGTTGGCAATATAAAAACTGCGCAAGGGTAATCGGTTTAGCCATACAGCTTTGCCGATACGGGGTTATTTAAGTTACCAGCAAACTGCAAACTACCTGCAGGATCGGTTAAATCAACCATTTGCTCATTATTACCCAGCTGTAAGCGGTTTAAACAAGAGTGAGCAAACTCATCACTAAAAAAGTCATACTCTTTAAATCGCTCATTTAAAGCAGGATTAGCATGTTGATATGCTTTAACACTTTGGGTAACACACTGCCAAAAGTCATGCTCTGTAATACGCTCTTCTCGCACTAAAATTGCTACTAAGTATCTAAAGAAACAGTCAAATACATCGGTAAATATACTTAACAGCTCAAGCTCTTTAGGCATAGAAACATGAATACGTTCAACCCCTGCAGGCAATACTTCAGTGCTATTAAGTAAGGCAACCTCTTCACCTATGTCTTTCATATATGCGCCCACTGGCACCGAATTTTTAAGCTTTAAAATGAGGTTTTCGCCGTGAGGCATAAACACTAATTTATGCGCGTAAAAGCAATGTACTAGCGGAATTAAATAAGCATTAAAGTACGCATGTAACCACTGCTGCGTGCTCAAACCACTTTGCGTTATCCATTCGCCCACTAAACTTTGGCCATTATTATCTAAGTGTAATAACGCTGCCATGGTGGTCAGTTGTTCATCACTATGTAAATTGTGATTTGGGTTTTCTCGCCATAAACAGGCAAACATTTTACGATAGGGTGTATCTCCTAGCGCGTGTTGCTCAAACGTATGATGGGCATAACCTAAGGTGGCGTATTCTCTAAGCGCTGTAAAATTAGCGCCTGCGAGTTGTTGATCTTGGCTAACCTTAGCAAATACCCAATCGTTAATGGCAGGAGTCACCGCCATGTAAGCACGCGATAGGCCACGCATAAATCCCATATTTAAAATAGACAACGCCACTTTTAAATACGGTTTATGCGGGTGCGAGCAGTTATATAAGGTCCGAATTGATTGTTGCGCTTGATATAAGTCGTCACCTTCACCTAAATACACTAATCGCTGATTTGCCAACTCATTTGCAAATACCACACTCAATTTGTGTTGGTACTGCCAAGGGTGAGCAGGAATGAGTAAGTAATCATCGGGGTTAAGGTTTTGAGCTTTTAGCGCTTTGTTAAACGCATCTCGAGTGGTTAAATCTAGTTCATCACTTATATGGCTTGGGTAGTCGGCAAAGTATTCACTATGGGCAAAGTCGCATACCGCTTTATGCGCTGCTAACCACAGTACTTTAAACGGTTTGCCTACTTCTGGCGCATAACGTAAAAAGTCAGCTTTACTAAAACCAATGCGGCCATTATTAGCAACAAAGGCAGGATGACCTTCACTCATTGCAGCTTCTATTTTTTGCAGCCCTAAATTAGCTAACTGCGCCGCTGTTAACGTGTTATTTTCACGTTTAAAGCACGCACTGGCTAAAGTAGCATTTAGCTCTTCAAGGTAGGTGGCAAGGCGCTTACCCGTTAAACCTAGCGCAGGCCCTTGCATACTAAAAAAGTGCAACACATCTAGCGGCTGCAGCTCTTCGTTAAGGTTGTAAAAGCATAGGCTTGGCTCGTCTATATCAATATGGTTTAGTGCCATAGCACGGCCATTAAAAATAAAGTAACCGCCTTCAACATTCACTTTAAAGCCTTGCTTTGTTGTCTCTGCGGCCAATAAACGCTCGTGCACTAGCTCGGTGAGGGCTTTAGCTTGTAAATGTCGGTTTGCCCATTGCCAATGAGGCTGTATCACGTAATCAGTTTGCAAAGGCGCTAACGAATCAGTAAATAGTTGGCTGTGCCTATCAAAGGCTGCTTTGTCACAAAAACCTAAATAAGCGGCTTTTTCGCCTAGTTGAATTTGCTGGGTGTGCACAAATCCCAAACGTTTATTTAAAGTATGAATTTTACTATTTGCAATGTCGGGCTCAACCACAACACGGGCCGCGCTGTTTTGAGCAAAAATACTTTGCAGCACGCACTGCATCATTTCAAAACTAAAATGGCGCTTAGGTGCCGTGTTAGGCGCTAATAAAATATGCATACCCACATCATTCGGTTCCACCTCGTACGCCGCTCTCATTAAGCTTTCGTGCTCTGGGCTATAAAGCTCAACTAAAGCCAATAGGTTGTTATTTTGCTCGATCACGTATGCCTGATGATGAGGCGTATCAATAATAGCTTGATACGCTTTAGTTATTTGTTGCTCGGTTTGCTGCTGCATCCCCCAAAAGTGCGCATACGGTTGCTTAAGCCAATCGCATATTGTTGGCATATCTGTTTGTTGTAATAACCGCATCGTCACTTTGCCGGTATGCTGTAGGGTGGTTACAAAAGATGAAAAATACATAAAAACTCCAATAAATCTTAAAAACTATGACGCTGAACGCGCAGTTCGAGCAACAGCCTTAACCCGCCAAAGCAAAATAAAGGCAAGGCTTGCAAAGCCAATGGCAGCAAAGTAAAACACAACCGTTGTTGAAAGATGCTCTACGCTCATACCCACTAGTAACGACGCTAAAATAACCCCTATATTTTGAGCAATGTGCACTTTGGCAAAGTCGCTGCCGTAATGTGCAGGCTCACTTTTAGCAAATAGCATTACCTCTAGCAGTACCATCACTTGAAATAGCGCAAAGCCATATAAAACACGTGATAAAATCACTAACCCCACCGACGCCTGCGCTTGTAAATAAAGCCCAAGCGCCCCTAAAATAAGTGCACATAACAAAGTGCTAGTGCGGCTTAATGTTGGCAGTGGTAGATGCTGCCTGAAATGGTTAAAAACCAGCATAACAAGCGCTGCAAAAGCAGGAATGGCGTATACAACAGCGCTTTGCAAGGTGCTGCTTTGTGCGTTTAATGCTTGCCAATGAGTAGTAAAGAAAGGGCGAATTAAAAACGCGCTAAAATAAACCACCACACTTAAAAAGCAAAATTGCCAAATAAAATAGGGAATACGTTCTCGCGGTTTTTCAGTCGCTATTGCTTGTTGATAAATACCGGTTTTTAATGAATACATTAAGTAGGCACACAATAAAACCTGCACCATATCACCGGCACTGCTCAACAAAAGTGCATAGCGAGGTTCACCTAAGCTAAAAAAGTATCCGCCAATTAATGCGCCACCTATAGCGCCAAAGTGCATCAATACAGAAAACAAACCAATAATTGATAAGTGTTTAGTTTGCTGCTCTAGTCGCAATGCAAATGGGTATATAAGCAGGTAACTTGCTTTTAGTACCAGCATGAGCTGGTAGTAAAACCAAAACTCCCACGCCGTTGTTGCAAAATAACAAAGCACGCCAAAACCAGCGGCAATCATTTGGGTTATTAACCATAAAGCCAACTCATTGTATTTTTTGGCGACTTTAGCCCACAGCGGTAAAGCCAGCATCACAGTAATACAACAGTTGGCCACAAATAAACCAATAATTGTTGCGTTACTAATGGCAAATTCGCTGGCAAAAAATTGCGGATAAAACGGCAGCAGCAAGGTATCGCACACCACCGAGATCACCGTCAGTAAAATAAGTGCTAAACGAAGACTCATGCGGCGCTACTCTGCTGTTGTGTTGATAGGGTGACATCACTTAAATCAAAGTTTTGAAAAGCAATTTTTTGCTCAACCTGATAAGGCGAATAACCTAAAATTTCACGTAAAATAATACTATTACGGTAGCAAGCCATACCTAAATCTGGAGTTACAAAACCATGAGTATGCTGCTCGGCATTTTGTACAAAAATACGTTTTTGTTCGCTATCTACCGCATATTCACGGCTTACTAAATAACGACCTTGCTCATCTTGGGGTAATTGGTGGGCAATATTATTTAAAAAAGCAGGGCGCTGATATTTAAAGCCCGTGGCGCAAATTAAAAAGTCGGTTTCTATTGAAAAGGGCTGCTCAAGCTCCTGATGATAAAACTCAGTCAGTAAACGCTTACCTACTTTTTGAGTGCCTGTTAGACTGCTGTTAGTTTTAAATGTAGTAGAAATTAGCCCATCAAGGCTTTGCGCGTAGAGGGTGTCGAAAATGTCGTTAATTAAATCGCCGTTAATGCCCTTAAATAGGTTTTTTTGGCTTTGATTGAGCCAATCTCGCTGCTCAGTTTTTAAATTATAAAAGTAATCTACATACTCAGGAGAGGTCATTTCAAGGGTGAGTTTAGTATACTCAAGCGGAAAATAGCGCGGTGAGCGTGCTATCCAATCTAACTGCAAGCCTTGCGGTACTGCTTGCTGTAATAAGGTGTGGTAAATTTCTGCTGCACTTTGTCCAGCCCCTACCACGGTAACCCGTTTAGCCGCTTTTAATTCATCAAGCCGATGACAAAAATCGCTACTGTGCATTACGTTATTTGAGTTACTTTGCACAGCGCAATCAGGAATATACGGTGCAGGCCCTGTGCCCAAAACAATATGGCGAGTCACATAATGTTGTATGCCATTAGGGGTGTTACAGCTAACGGTATAACACTCACTTTGCGGGCAAAACTCAACTTGAGTGACTGTTTGTTCAAAGTTAACATTTGAAAGCTGCGAGCAAACCCATTGGCAATATAAGTTGTATTCACGGCGCAATAAAAAAAAGCTTTCGCGAATATAAAACGGGTATAAACGATTATTTAATTTGGCATAATTTAAAAAGCTATACTGGCTGGTTGGATCTGCCATGGTTACTAAATCCGACATAAACGGAGTTTGTAATGTAACGCCTTCTAGCATCATTCCTGGGTGCCAATCAAATTCACTGCGTTGTTCTAAAAACAGGCTTTTTACATCTTCAAGCGGTTCACTTAAACACGCTAAAGATAAGTTAAATGGGCCAAGGCCAATAGCGATAAAATCGTAAGGTTGATTATCCATTATGCAATTTCCCTATAAGTTTGCCATGCAATGTGGCTAATTTGCTCAATAACAGCACGTACATCAGATAATTGGCACTGCGCATTAAGCAATGTAAATTTAAGATAATGGCGGCCATTTATTTTTGTACGGGCAACCATGGCTTCACCGGTTTGTAAAAACGTTTGTCGTACATGCAGGTTTAAAGAGTCGAGTAAATCAAGGTCATGTTTTAAATCATCAGGGGCAAATCTAAATACTAAGGCACTAAGCTCGGGGTAGTTAACTACTTCAAAATCGGGGTGGTCGTTAAGTACAATATGCGTTTGGCGCGCAAGGCCAATAACTTTATCGAACGCGCGGCCAAGCGGTGCTTCTCCAGTGGTGCGCAGTGTTAGCCATAACTTTAAGGCATCAAAACGGCGAGTGGTTTGTAGGCTTTTATCAACCAAATTAGGCGTGCCATTTCCCGCCTCTGCTAATGGGTTTAAATAATCGGCATATAAAGTAATGTGGCTAAAATGGCGTTTATCGCTTAATAAAAAGGCACTACAACTAACCGGTTGCATAAATGATTTGTGATAATCAATCGTTATTGAATCAACCAACTCAATGCCATTAAGCGCATTGCGGTGGTGCTCGCTCACCAACAAACCGCCACCATAAGCGCCATCTACGTGGCACCATAGCTGCTCTTCTTTAGCTAGCATGGCAATATTATGAATTGGATCGATAGAGCCAAAATCGGTTGTGCCGGCGGTAATAACCACCGCAATGGGTAAATCACCTTGCGCTTTGCTTGTTGCTATGGCGGTTTTAAGTGAGTCCATATCCATTTGCATTTTATGGTTTGTTGCAACCGGCACCACGGCGTCATAACCGAGCCCCAATAACGCCGCCGCTTTTTGAATACTAAAATGGGCCACCTCAGAGCAGTAAATTTTAAAGCGCGAGGCAACAGCTGGTAAGCCCTGAAGTTTTACCTGATGTTCTGGCGCATATCGACTAACAGCCACTTCACGAGCAACTAACATTGCCATTAAGTTTGATTGTGTACCGCCACTAGTAAACACTCCATCGGCAGTGCTTGGCAATGCTGCTTTTTGGCATGTCCAATCAATCAGCTTTTGCTCAATTAAGGTCGCACCTGCACTTTGATCCCACGTATCTACCGAGGTATTAATAGCAGCAATAATGTGTTCGGCCACCACAGCAGGATAGGTTACAGGGCAGTTTAAATGCGCCATGTAGCGAGGATGATGAAAATACACGGCATGATCTAAATACACGCCTTTTAGCTCTTCAAGCACCGCCGGAAAGTCAGCCAAAGGCTTTGATAAATCAACATCGTTTGCTACTTTTGCTAACGCATTTACCGACACACCTGAAAATGGCTTTTGGGCTTTAGCCATCGCTTGCTGTACCGCCGACAACCCTTGCAAAGACGCTATTTGATAATTAATGAACTGCTCTAAATTGAATTGTGGGGGCAGGCCGCTTTGTTCAAATACAGCCTGTTTTTCAATGGTATTAATATTTAACACTTGAGATTGAGACACATCAATATTCCTTGAGTACACTTTTTAGGTGTAAGGATCTTAATGATAATGATTTACATTTACAATAATGAAAAAAGATTAGATAGCAACTTTTTTTTAATTAGAGCTAATAAGCTTGTCGTATATTTTTAACAAAAATCGATAAGCCATATTATTAAACGTCAAGCATTACATGCAAAAAATAAAGTTAAAAAATAGAAAGTTAAGTAAATTATTTTAGCGGTAGCAAAGCCACGTTTAGCGATTGGCACCTATTTAAACATGAGCAATAAACACGCAATTGAGGTTAATAATCACTGTTTATGAAATATTTAATACAAAATTTAAAGTATTGGCGGTTTTTCTGTTACGTTGGTGTTTGTATTAACGCTAAAGGACGTCATGATGGAAGTAAAACAATTAGCAAGTCAGACCTTAATCGGCTTAAAAGTAAGAACCTGCAACGCCAATGAAATGAATGCTGGCACTGCAAATATAGCTGAACTTTGGCAAAAATTTGGTGAAAAGTTTGCCAACAGCCTTACAGAAAACACCAAAGTGTATGGTGTGTATACTAATTACGAAAGCGATCTCACAGGCGATTTTGACGTAATTGCCTGCTGCGATAATTTATCAATTAAACTCCCTGAAGCTAAAAAAGTAACCATCCAAGCGGGGCGTTATTTGGTATTTAAAGGTGAGGGTGAAATGCCCGATGCAGTGATCGATTTATGGGGCGAAATTTGGCAATACTTCAGCTCAGACGATTGCCGTTATGCCCGCACTTACACCAGTGATTTTGAGTATTATAAAAACAGTAACGAAATAGAAATTGCCATTGCAATTGAAGACTAGGGTCTGTTGACCTTTGCGGATTAAAATTTGTTCAAACTAGGGGCGGTTTAATCGCGGCGCGAGGTTTGTAACCTAGTGGGCTAAGTAAAAACCGAGCAACAAAGAGTAAATCGCCCCTAGGCAGAACCCGAAGGGCAGCGCCTGTTTGGCATTGATGCTGCGTTATCGCCTATTTATGGGGAATAACCACACCACATAGGCTCAGCCTTGCCTAAATACCAAACAGACTGCTGCAAATTTAACCTTGAAAGATCAACAGACCCTAAAACGGCTAGGTTTGTAAGCGCAAACCTAGCCTTTCATTGGTGTAATTTAACCCCTGCCCACTAAATCATTGGTTATTACTGGCTAGCTTGGTTTTTAAATCATGTATATCGCACGCCTTTATTGTAGGCTCAAGTTCCCAAGGATCAAAAATAGCCTCATTTGAGCGCTGTATCCAAGCAGCACGCATACCGTGCGATAACGCCCCAATAACATCAAACGGGTTACTCGATATCAACCAGGTATTAGCACCGGTTGAATTTGTCTGACGTAAAAAATGACTATAAACACCGGGGTTGGGCTTAAAGGTTTTAATGTCATCGGCGCTCACTACGCCTTCAAAAAGCTCACTTATGCCTGCGGCTTCCAGCAAGGTATTTACCGCACTGGCCGCACCATTAGAAAACGCAAATAGCCGATAGTTTTGTGCTTTTAAGCTCTCAAGCCCTGCTTTTACATCATCAAATGCGGGGAGTGTTTTATAACGTGCTAATAACTGTGCTTTTTGCTCATCGCTTAAAGTTACCTTGTGCAGTAAACACGCATAATTAAGTGCATGCTCAGTACACACCGAAAACGGCACGTAGTTTTGCATTAAGCCACGCCTAAACGAATATTCGAGTTGTTTTTCACGCCAAGTGGTCGAAAATGCGTGCGCGTTATCACCAATCATATTTTCAAGTAACGACACCACGCCATGTGTGTTTATAAGCGTACCGTATACATCAAACGCCAATGTAGTTGCCATTAATGACTCCTGTTTAAATCGTTACTAAAACGCAATTTTACTACTCAATATTAATCACCTTATCAGTTAATAAAGTACAGTAACAGCACCCGCGTTTTAAGCAGTTACTGTAAACCCCCGTTACGGTTTGAGTAAAAATACCGCAAGGTAAATGCGGTATTTTATATTTAAATATTATTGATTACTTAACTTTAGCCCTAGCGCTGCTGCTTGGCTATAAGCATTATCTAGCGATAGTTGATGGCGTACATCGACAAACTCTTGATACTCTGAGGCAATTTCATGAATGGTGCTCACGCCTAAATATTTGCTCAACGTACGTAAGTGCGGCACTAAATGGCTCATATGCTCACGTATGCCGCCTTGCTCAAAACCAAATTCACCGGTTGAGGTGATCACAACTAATATTTTACCGTCCAGCAAAGGCTGCAGTGGGAAATCCCCACGAGCAAGATCAAAATCAAAAGTTTGGTTTATACGTATTACTTGATCAAACCATGCCTTTAACTGTGCGGGCATACCGTAGTTATACATAGGCGAGGAAATCACAATAATATCGGCAGCGGCAATTTCAGCGATTAATGTGCCTGACAAGGCCAGTAACTGTTGTTGCTCAGCAGTCTTTTTATCATCAGGGGTAAATACTGCGCCTATCCAGTCTTGAGTAATAAAAGGCGGCGGATTTACACCAACATCACGGTAAAAATACTCATCTATAGCTTGGTGTTGTGCAAAGCTATTAATAAATTGCTTAGCAATATTTTTAGAGATTGAATCATGAGCTGGGTTGTCGTTTTTAACAGCTCTTACGCTTGCATCAACGTGAAGTAGGGTAGTCATACTGTTTATCCTGTTAGTAAATGTACAGCAATCATCTAACTAACAGACATATTTCACAAACGAGTAAACCTTAACTATAAATAAGTTATACTCATCTATAAGTAAATTCTATTTTGTGTGAATAATCCCCCATGCAAGTATCACTACAAGCACTCAAAGCCTTTGAAGCTGCGGCGCGTTTAGGCAGTTTTAAAGCCGCCGCGGATGAACTATCGCTCACGCCAACCGCGATTTCGCATCATATAAATAACCTTGAAAACCGTTTAAATGTGGATTTATTTTACCGCCAAGTTAGAAAAATCACTCTTACCCCCACAGGTGAATATTTAAGTGAAGCAACAAGCAACGGCTTTAACCTTATTAATCAAGCGCTAGCTACCGTACAAGCCAAAGGCACCGCCGTTAAAATTACCACTACGTCATCACTGGCCGCACTGCGTTTAATACCCGCATTACAGGAGCTATCAAAAAGTCAGCCCAATCTTGAGGTGGATATATCAACCAGTGAAGCCGTTGATAAGCAATTGCACACCTTACCGATTCGCTTTGGCCAACAGCGCAATATAAACGCTGATGACATTATAAAAACCGAACAATTTAACCTGTTTGGATCATACAAAGCCGCGGATATCCCATGGCAAAACGGCCCAGTTACGCTCTATACCACTAAATGGAAAAACAACGCGCTAAGTGAGCCTCCAATTAAACAATGGCTTACTCAAAACAACTTAGACCCTGCGTTATTTAGTATTAAAACATTTGACCAAGAGCTATTTGGTATTCAAGAAGCTATGGCAGGCTCAGGACTGGTTTTTTGCTCAACCACGCTAGTACAACGATTATTAGACACCGAGTTACTTAAAAGCTTTAATACTCATGCAGTTGAATCTGACTTTTACTATTACATACCCAATAAACAGCGCTTTCAAACCCGAGATACACGCATAGTTTTAGAGTGGGTAGAAGAGTTGTTGAGTTTATAAGGGCTAGTTATAAATCTAATTAAGTAATAGCTAAAAGTAGAGGGTTACTTAATTATCTTATTGATTTAGACTTTACCTGATAATTAAAATAAGAATAATTGGTCAGTCAATAAATTTAATGTATGAAGTCAAGATTTGACTCTGGCGAAGGGGCGAAAGCCAAGGGCCTTAACTAATCATCAACGATGCTTAACCGCCTAAATTCATATGGGTGACTGGTGTATATTCACACCAGTCGACGTCATTACTAGGTGCGTAGTCATATTTAAATTGAGTTTAAATAATAAGAACACTTGGCTTTTTGAATAAAAAGATCAAGAAAACACAGCTGCCTGCTTGATCGGAACTTTCTAATGGGTGACCCTATTCACCTCATTTTAATTCTATCAGTAGCAATTATCTCTTGAGGTCAAAAGCCTGTTGGACCTAAAGACTTTAAAGTCGAGCGGATAACTATTTATATAAGCAGAAAATGTTAGGTATAACATGTATTCGTCGCCTGATTTTAATTCAAATTCTTTATCATAAAAAACATCAAACTCTCGCTTTGAATATGGAGCAAGGACTAAACTCGATATAGGGTCATTACCTTCATAACTAGAAAACTTGTTCTTTCTAGCATATTCCCAACGTGTGTAATGCTCTGAATATGATTTCTTTTGAACAACTTTAATGGCATCCGACTCCCAAATGCCGAACTTGTCATTTGCACCTTCTATATTTACATAGGTGCCAGTCATATTGTGAAACTTTAAAGTAGCAATGCCCTTAACCACTGAACAAGTCACATCAATATAGACCTTATTATACAAATCAACACTATGTTCAGCAGCCATGCTAGACATAGTGTGAGATGATAAAATAGCACCCCCCAACAGTATTAATTTATCAATCACTTATAACCTCTTATTTTGGAGCACAAAATCAAGTGTATAAACATTTTTATATAGAGCAGCTCTATCTAACCTTTGACTGTCTAACGCCTGAGTGTCTGTATAAAAAGGGCGATACCGAGCATTATTAGCACGAATACTAATCTCCTTTTTATTAAAATGGTAACCTCCATTCGGGTGATCCCCGCCAAATGAATGTGAAATCTCGTGTATAAGACCACTCACTGAACTACCATTTAAATAAGTTGTAGTCATTGATATCTCAACAGTAATTATATTATAAGTACCTTCAAATCCTACATCATTTGTATCAATTACTTTAATAGATGATGGGTTTTTAATAATTTCACTAAGTTTTGCATCTATTTTCCCAGCATCTTTTATTAAGAGATCAGCGGTAGTTTTAAATTCGCTGTTATCAACAAAACCATAATTACTCTTTGCTGTTTCATACTTTTCACCTGTTTCAGATCTTAACTCTTGAACTAGATCATTTATTCTAGCTTTAGCACGTACAACAATTTTGCTTTTTTCATTCTCTGTGGCATCTCTAGATTTACTGTCTTTTAAAGTACCATCATTACTGCTATGCAGTATATGCCCATCAGTATCACCTGCCCCCTGCTCTTCACCCACACTATTAAGCAAAAGGGGGCAAATCTTGACTTCAGAAATTATAGATCCTGACAGCATGCAAATGGGGCACTTTCCACTCAATCGATAGTACCTAGCGGCCCGGTTAAATTTAACTATTTTTGCTGGTTTTGTTGCACTCTATCCAACCAATATTCAACTAACTTAAAACCTTTCACCTTTTGCCTTTAACCTTGCATTTCAGCTGTAAACCCCCATGACATTTTGATTAAAAAAGCCACACCTCAACATGTGCTAAGGTGTGGCTTTTTACAGCAGCTATAACTAAAAATTAAGCGACATTTGCTGCTAATAGTTCGTTACGTACTAACTCTGCGCCTTTGCTTAGGGCGTTGAGCTTACCGTTTGCAATATTGCGGGGCAGGGGGGCCATGCCGCAGTTGGTGCATGGGTAGAGTTTGTCGGCATCTACATATTTAAGTGCTTCGCGTAGAGTTTTGGCCACCTCTTCAGGGGTTTCTATAGTATTAGTGGCTACATCGATTGCGCCCACCATTATTTTTTTACCGCGTACGAGTTCGAGTAGCTCTATAGGTACATGTGAGTTTTGGCATTCGAGCGAAATAATATCAATATTCGATTTTTGCAGCTTAGGAAATACTTCTTCGTATTGTCGCCACTCGGTACCAAGGGTTTTCTTCCAATCGGTGTTGGCTTTAATGCCGTAGCCGTAGCAAATATGCACGGCGGTTTCGCATTTTAACCCTTCTATGGCTCGCTCAAGGCAGGCTATGCCCCAGTCGTTTACCTCGTCAAAAAACACGTTAAAAGCGGGTTCATCAAATTGAATTATATCGACCCCTGCGGCTTCTAGCTCTTTGGCTTCTTGGTTGAGTATTTTAGCAAATTCCCACGCTAGTTTTTCACGGCTTTTATAGTGATCGTCATACAGGGTGTCGATCATGGTCATTGGCCCAGGCAGTGCCCATTTAATTGGTTGGCTGGTTTGCTGGCGTAAAAACTTGGCGTCTTCAACAAATACCGATTTAGTGCGAGACACAGGGCCAACCACTGTGGGTACGCTGGCGTCGTAACGGTCGCGAATTTTAACCGTTTTGCGGTTTTCAAAATCAACGCCATTTAAGTGCTCAATAAAGGTGGTTACAAAGTGTTGACGGGTTTGTTCGCCGTCGCTGACTATATCTACGCCTGCGGTTTGTTGCTCGTGTAGGGAAATGCGCAGGGCGTCGTGTTTGCCATCAACCAGCTCATTGCCTTGTAATTTCCATGGTGACCATAAGGTTTCGGGTTCAGCAAGCCATGACGGTTTTGGCAAGCTGCCTGCTGATGATGTAGGTAATAGTTTTTTCATAATAAATGCTGCCTTTAATTTTGTTATGTGATTAGGCGATACTCGCCGAGAACTGCTGCAGCACTGATTGATAAGGCTTAATAAAATGCTGCTCGGTGAATTTACCTTGCTCAACCGCTAATTGACCTCGCTCTGCGCGGTCATACACAATTTGCGTTAACGAATGATCGTCATTTTTTAAATTCGGTTTATAACGACTACCTGCGGCGGCATTAGCATTATAAATTTCTGGACGATAAATTTTTTGAAACGTTTCCATGGTGCTAATAGTGCTAATTAGTTCAAGGTTGCTGTAGTCGTTTAGCAGGTCACCAAAAAAGTAAAACGCTAACGGTGCAACGCTGTTTGGTGGCATAAAGTAGCGCACTTGTAAGCCCATTTTTTTAAAGTATTGCTCTGTTAACGACGACTCATTAGGCTGATACTCTACGCCTAAGATAGGGTGTAGATTTTCGGTTTGCTGATAGGTTTTGTTATCAGACACGCTTAAACAAATAACCGGTGGCTTTTTAAAATGCTGTTTATAGGTATTTGAGTTTACAAAGCATTTAAACAACTTGCCGTGTAAGTCACCAAAGTTATCGGGAATGCTAAATTGCGGTTTGCTTTTGTTATGCTCAAGCAATAACACACTAAAATCGTAGTCGCGCACATACGATGAAAAGTTATTACCCACTATGCCTTCAATTCGCTCGTTCGTTTGGCGATCAATAATATTGGTTTTTAATACCTCAATTGACGGAAATGCTTGGCCACTGCCTGCAATGTCTAAATCAACCGAAATGATCTTGAGCTCAACCTCGTAACGATCCCCTTGTGGGTTATCCCAACTGGCCAGTGCATTAAAGCGGTTGTTGATCATTTTTAGGGTATTACGCAGGTTTTGTTGGCGGCTTTCACCCCTTGCTAAATTAGCGAAATTGGTCGTAATACGTGTGTTATTTGATGGATGGTAGTTTTCATCCAAGTTAGTGCTTTTAATAGTAAATGCAAGATCAGTGCTCATAGCCGTATCCTTTCAATCTGAGTTGTTGCTGCTTTTATTGATGGCGCATTACTCGCTGTTAAAACCGACATAACGGGTTAGCTGTAATGGTGCTGTGCAGAGTTAATAAATTTATACGCGCTATGTAGCATGAAGAAAAACGGTATTATTTCAGGTAAAACATGAGCCAGATTCATTCTGTAGCAAAGTTAAATGGATAAATTAGACTAGTAGACGCTCCCACTCAGACAAAACCCACTTTAGAAGTCTAGATTTCTAGATGTTTTTACGGGTATTGTGATTTATTCATACAAAACGTGAGTATTATTCAATGCTCATAAGTACTTAAAGTCCAATTTGCATAAACGGTTGTTGATATACTCGAATAAACTTAGGTGAGCTTAAGCGCTTTATTAAGCAGCTCGCCGTTGCAGAACTTTCCACAACATAAGAAGAGACAAAAGGAATGAGTGATTTAATAGTGTTAATTATATACTGCGCCATATTAGGTAGCGGTGTTGGTTTTTTAGCAGGCCTTTTAGGAATAGGGGGCGGGCTGGTGATTGTGCCCATACTCAGCATGATATTACTGCACTTTAATGCTTTGCCACCTGAACAAGTAGTGGTGGTTGCCATTGCGACCTCGCTGGCCTCTATTTTATTTACTTCGACCTCATCGGCTATTGCGCATCATAAAAATGGCAATGTACCCTGGGATATTGCACCTTGGGTGATGGCAGGCGTTGCCTTTGGTGCGCTTATTAGTGGCTTTATGGCTGCGCTATTACCTGAGCATGTAGTGCGTTTGGTATTTGCAGTAAGTGTGGTGCTAATTGCACTAAAAATGATTTTTTCAGGTAAAAGTGATTCAGCAATAGCGCGCCCGTTGCCAAGCAAAGGGCTGCTAAGTGTTTATACGACCATAACCGGTGGCTTGTCTGCCATGATTGGCATTGGCGGCGGGGCAGTATTAGTGCCGCTACTAACGTTTTTTTCTGTTGATATGAAAAAAGCCATAGGCTGCGCCTCGGCCTCAGGCATTGTGATAGCACTGTTTGGATCAATGGGTTATATCAGCTCTGGCAGCCAGTTATTTAGCCTAAAAGAGGGATTTGCAGGCTTTGTATATTTGCCAGCTTTATTGGGTATTGTATGCACCTCATGGTTTACCGCGCCACTCGGTGCTAAAGCTACGCATTATTTGCCAGTTTCAACCATAAAGAAAATATTTGCCGGCTTATTAATTGTAATGGCAATTAATATGTTTACTCGATAAGGTTAAAGTTCGCAGGCTTGCTTGCGAATATATTTTGAAATAATAAACTTTAAGGCAAGGATGCTATGAAAATAGTTAAATTAAGGGATAAAGTTGATAAAACAATCTTAAGTGTTGCTTTGTTCTTTTTGATATCACCTATTATAGGGTTAATTACAGGAGCTGCTCATCAGCTTGGAACGACAGGCAGCGACTATCAACAAGCATCGTTAATTGATGACCCAGAGCAATACTGGCAAATTTTTATCATGCAACTTACTATTACTTTAGCTATCGGTATCCAAGGATTTATTACATTTCCAGCCTTAATTGCCGCACGCCAAAAAGTACTAAAGTTTAGAGATAACAATAAAATAGTAGCCAATATCATATTTTATTTGCTCACTCCGGTATTCTTTATCGCTTTGTTGATATTTTTAATATATTTATTTGAACTGTAAGGTTTTAGATCCGTACCCCGCACCGCGACGCCCGTCAATCTTAAAGCGATTAACTAAAATCTACGTCATTTGCGCGTGCTTTATAAATTCGTCATAAATACTGTCTTTAATGAGCCTGTCGGGCGTAAAGGCATAATAATGCTGATAAACATTATCAATTGTACCAATGTAATTAACGCCGTAATGGCGCTCTACTTCGGCTCTTACCAAAATAGGCGCAGGGAATATACCAAACCCTTGCTCACCTAACGACTTCATTAATGCGCTGTCGTCAACATGCCCAGCTATTGTCATTTCAATCTCTTGCTCTTGCAGCCAATAATAAATAGCACGCGCGACGGGGCTTTCTTTTGCAGGGAGCACTAAAGGCTTGTTATTTAAAGACTGCGGAAACTGCTTATGTAGTTGCGAATGCCATGTTTCGTTACCAAAAAGAGCGATTTGGCTTTTACCTATTTCATGGCAAAACGCCTTAAATGGCAAGGTGGTATCGAGTGGTTTATCAGCTAAAACTAAATCGATCTTATGAATCGCCAT
This sequence comes from Pseudoalteromonas sp. MQS005, assembly GCF_001661605.1. Classification (NCBI taxonomy): domain Bacteria; kingdom Pseudomonadati; phylum Pseudomonadota; class Gammaproteobacteria; order Alteromonadales; family Pseudoalteromonadaceae; genus Pseudoalteromonas; species Pseudoalteromonas sp. MQS005. Next base: position 80,937 of record NZ_LYRQ01000007.1, read on the forward strand.
TTGCGCAAGCAGTTCATCTTGTTGGCCGTCAATACAGTGCAAGTTGGTAATACGGTCGTTATTAATTAAAGGCGCTAGCCACTTCGACACCAGTGATTTAGGCAACACGTCTGAAATACCGACCTTTAACGTTCGTGAGTATTGCGTGGTATCACCTTGCGTGGTTTCTAGCCATTCATGAGCAATAGCAAACATATCATTAGTGTACTGCTGAGTTACATGGCCAAACTCCGTTAACTGTAGGCCCCGCCCTTGGCGAATAAATAGCGGTTTTCCTAGTCGTTGCTCTAAGTTAGTAATTTGCGAGCTGACCGTTTGCGGCGTTAAATTAAGTATTTTACTCGCCGCTGCAATACTGCCGTGCTTACTTACTTGCCAAAAATAATATAAGTGATTGTAGTTGATGTTGGTAATCATTCGAAAATACCTGTTTTAAAGTAAGAAATAATCAGCTTTTTCCTTTGCCACTAAGTTAGTAGATTACAGTCATGCCTGCAACATAGTTACTATTAAAAGGTGTAATTGCATGAAGCTAAAACTTACAGTTAAAAACAAGATAATTAACGCAAGTGAAAAGATGTCGCTTTTAAAGTTGATAAAAAGCCAATTGGCAAAACATGCTTTAAATATTCGTAAAGTTGAGATTCAAATAAATGATCTTTCGAGTGAGCGCCACGGCACTTTGCAGCAATGCAAAATTAATATTCTTTTACCTGGGCTACCCAGTATTAATGTAAATACAAAGGGAAGAAGTATGCTGCAAGCGATAAAGCGGGCACTTAAAAGTTTGCAGCACATTCTCGTTAATAAGTATCAACCTTCGCAACCAAGCTCTTAATATCGCACTTGTAGTAGCAAGGATGCTACTTTTTTAATGCCACTCTAATTCCAAGCTATGTTTAATAATAAACGATTCACTTATTACCTGTTGAGCCTTTAACGCATTGCTATTGAGCAAAGCCGCCTTTCTTTGTTGGGTTTCGTTACACTCTACCCAACTTACCGTAACTAAAAACCTTTACCCTTTTTCCTTTAACCTTTAAACCCAGCTGTAAACCCCCGTTACACTTTGATTAAAAAAGCCGCACACTAATAATTAGAGTGCGGCTTTAGTATTTTATTTTTTTAAAGCGATTACTTGTTTAATAAGTGCTTTTCAAAAAAGTCAGCCATCATAGTATGGTAATGCAAAGTGGTGCCCTTGCCTTCGCGCAAGCTGTGTGAACGGTTAGGGTATGAGAAAAACTCAAACTGCTTGTTGTGCTTAACGAGTTCGTCAATTAAACGCTCTGAGCCTTGATAATGCACGTTATCATCGCCTGTGCCGTGAATAAGCAATAGCTTACCGGTTAGGTTTTTAGCAAAGGTAATCGGCGAGGTGTTATCGTAACTCTCAGGGTCGGTGTTTGGGTTGCCCGCATAACGCTCTTGGTAAATGGTGTCGTACAAACGAATGTCTGGCACGGGTGCTGAGGCAATGCCCACTTTAAATTTATCACCGTGGCGGAATAACAAGTTAAGGGTTGAACTACCGCCCCCTGAATGCCCCCACACACCAACACGGTCTGTGTCTATTACATCCCAACGTTTAGCCATAGCATCTAGGGCGTCTACTTGATCTTGCACGGTAATTGAGCCAATTTTTTTATAAATCGATTTACGCCAATCGCGGCCTTTTGGTGCACGTGTACCGCGGTTATCAACCGATGCCACAATAAAGCCTTTTTGCGTTAACAGTGCTTTATACAGGTAACTGTTGCCTTCCCAGCGGTCTTGCACAGTTGAACCCCATGGTTCGCCGTATACGTAAAACACAATTGGGTATTTTTTACTTTTATCCATGTTCTCTGGGAACATAATGTAGCCGTCAAGCTCGGTGCCATCTTGCGCGTTTACTTTAAAAAACTCATGCTTTGGTAAGCTTTGCTCAGCAAGCTTTTGTTTAAGCTTTGTATTCTCAACTAAGGTTTTTACATTACTATGATCGCTCACTTTAATGATCTCTTTAGTCGGTGGCGTACCAAATTTTGAGTAAGTATGCATTGCCCATGAGGCATCTTTTGACATGTAGTAGCTGTTTGATCCCTCAAACTCAGCAGGTGTGACCCGTACCGGTTTGCTGCTGCCATCGAGCGGTGTGCTGTATAAATAACGCTGACCAGGATCGTTTGGCGACGCAATAAAATACATTACGTTTTTATCTTCATTGATGCTCAGCATATCAATAATGTCGTAATCGCCTGGGGTTAGGTCGATAATAGTTTTGCCATCGCGCGATACACGGTAAAGATGACGCCAACCGTCGCGTTCGCTATGCCAAATAAAAAACTCGCCGTCTTTTGACCAGTTTGCTTTATAAAACCATTCGATAAACGCATCGTCTTTGTCTTCTAAAATCTTGGTCAGTTGCTGCTTTTGCCAATCAAACAACCACACTTTGTTATGGCTTTGCGGGCGGTTTAAGTCTTGAATCATTAATTCATTACCGGTGCCAGCCCAGCTAATACGCGGAATATAACGGTCGCGGTTATCGCCTTCAAGCTCAGCCCAACGGGTTTGTTTATCAGCAAGGCTTACCACACCAACACGCACGGCAGAGTTGGTTTCACCGGCCTTAGGATAAGGGAATTCTTTAAGGGTAGGGTACAGTTCGTCAGTGTTGTTGATCATAGTGAAAAATTTAACGTCACTGGTATCAAGCTGCCAATAGGCGATTGATTTGTTGTCGGGGCTCCAACGAAAACCATCGGCAATGGTGAATTCTTCTTCGTATACCCAATCAAAATTACCGTTAACTATGGTGGCGCTGCCATCGGTTGTAAGCGCGGTTACATCGTTACTGCCAACCGCTTGCATATAAATGTTGTTGTCGCGCACGTAGGCTACTTTTGAACTATCTGGCGAGAACTTAGCAAACATTAACTTAGTAGGCTCAACATCCAAGCCACCTAATTGCTGTAACTGGTTAGTCTCAAGGTTGAGTAACCAAAAATCCCCTCGACTGCGAGAGCGCCAAACTTGCTCGCTGTTGGTAAATACCATCAGCCATTTACCGTCTTTTGACCACTGATAGCTTTCGATTGCAAATGGCTCGTCTGCGCCCTCTGGCAACAGTTTTTCAAACTCAACCAGTACTTTACGGCCTGTGCCGTCAGCATTGTAAAATACAATGTCGTTGCCTTTTACGCCGTGCTCTTTTTCATCATCAACGTTGTTATCGTCTGCTTTTTCTTTTTCGCTTTCGCGCTCTTCAAGCACAGTGTAGCCGGTACCATCGTCTAGCCACTTAAAGTAAGTGCTTCGCTGGGTTTTAAATTCTTTATCTTTATAAATTTGCGCTAGGCTTAATGGATTATTCACGGTACTCATCGCTGCATTGTTGTTAGTTGTTATGCTGGTACTTGAACATGCTTGCAAGCCTAAGCCCGCAACAATGGCCAGTGCCAAGCCCGATGTTTTGATCAGATTCATTGTTATTGTTCCTTGGGTCTGTTGGCCTTTATGGATTAAGGCGCTTATTACATTTACTGTAACAAAATAACGTACACAATATCAGCATGCTTAACGCACAAAGCTATGGTTTAAACCCAAACTTTTATAATTAATTACCATGCTGGATTTTTAAATTCTTCACTGAGCGTGTCGATTAGTGCTCTTACTGTTGCTGATAAATGCTGACGAGAAGGGTAAAGCACATATATTTTCATTGGGTTTAATGTCCATGGCGCTAATACACGTTGCAAGCGACCATCCAGTATATATTGATTTGCCAAATACGTAGGCTGCACTGAAATACCACCACCGGCTATAGCTGCATGAAGTAATGTGGTGGCCTCGTTTGCACTTAAATTGCATTTAACATCAACCGATTGAAACTCATCCCCGTTGTGTAAATGCCAAATATATCGGTCGAAGTTTTTATAGCCTAAACATTGATGAGTGCTTAACTGTTGTGGTGTCGTTATTGGCGGATAATCTGCAAGGTAATCAGCTGAGGCCACTAATATAGATTCACACTCGGCAATAGGTTTACCTATTAACGAAGGATCAGGATTGGCTGCAATACGTATTGCCAAATCAACACGTTGCTCTATTAGATCTGTGGTTGAGTCTTCAAGATCTATGTCTATTTGCACGTTAGAGTGACGTTTCATAAAACGTGTAAATATAGGGGCTAATTGTGCAAAACCTAACGACATACTGGTCGCTACTCGTATTTTACCTGACAACTGTTGCTGGCTTTTAGTTTGTTCAACTAAACGGTTAGCCTGTGCTAACCATTGCTCTATTTCGGGTAAACAGGCCTCGCCGGCGGTGGTAAGCGTTACTTTACGGGTAGTGCGATGCAATAAGCGCGTATTTAACCAGGCCTCTGCCGACTCAATATGACGAGTAACCATAGGGCGTGACATTTCAAGCCGATCGGCAGTGGCAGTAAAACTGCCTGAGTAGGCAACATCAACAAAAACCTGTGCTGCGGTGAGTTTATCCATAGTATTTGCACGATTTATGAAACAATGATGCTAATTATTGGTTGTTTTTCTGAACATATCAAACCTTTATTATGCTCGCATTAGCAACCAATGATGAGAATACCATGAACCTACGCACGCTTTTACTAAGCACACTATTAGCCAGCAATATCGCTATTGCAGACGAAACCCCACTAACCCTTGATGTGTATAACGCTGACAGCAATAGCTTTCATGTTAATGCCACGCTGGTTTATGGCCGTACCGATGCAATTTTAATTGATACCGGATTTACCAAAGCAGATGCACTGCGCATTGCCGCCAAAGTAATTGACTCTGGCAAACAACTAAAAACTATTTTTATTAGCCAAGCCGATCCTGATTACTACTTTGGCGCTGAAGTGTTACAGCAGTTTTTTCCTGACGTAGAGATTATAACCACACCGGCAGTGCACCAAAAAATAGCAGCAAAGCTTAAAGGTAAACTTGCTTTCTGGACCCCAAAAATGGGTGAAAACGCACCAAAAAACCCCGTCGTACCTAAGGTATTTAATGGTAATAGCTTAAAAATAGAAGGCCATACCATTGAAATTCGTGGCACAGAGGGTGAGCATAATCATCGCCCATATTTATGGATCCCTGATAATAAAGCTATTTTAGGGAATGTGGCTGTATACGCTAATGTTCATTTATGGATGGCCGATGCACAAACTCAGGCAGAGCAAAATGCATGGGCAAAGCAACTTAATGAAATGAAAGCACTCAACCCTGACGTGGTGATCCCTGGGCATATGAAAGCAGGCACTCAATTAGATGCTGCAAATATTGATTTTTCAATCCAGTATTTAAAGGATTTTGCACACGCTAAGCAAAGTAGTGATAGCAGTAAGCTGCTGATAGATAAAATGACCAACTCATACCCAGAGGCTGTATTACCTATGGCTCTTAGCATTGGCGCTAAAGTTCATAAAGGCGAAATGAAATGGTAATTGCTTACGCTTAACCACTGTAATAAATACAGTAGAACCAAAAAACACGCCTAGCAAAGTCTGGCGTGTTTTTTATTATTGCCACAAATACATACTGGCTCGTTTATTGGCAATATTTAATTCAAATACCTCAGTGCTTGCACACATAGCAGCGCCATAGCATACATGTAGCGGTAACAAGTGCTCTTCTCTAGGGTGATTAAAGCGTGCAGCTGGAGCTTGCTGCCATGCTAATAATTGCTGTTCACGCTGTTGCTCGGTTAATGTTTGATCTGCGATTGTGCTTACCAACCAATTTTCAAATGCCTGATTTTGCTGGTTAACATCGTTTGACTGAGTAACACCAAAAGCGCGCATATTATGGAAGGTAAAGCCTGAGCCTATAATTAATAAGTTATCGTAATCAATACTTTGCAACGCTTTACCAATTTCAACATGCAACAGCGGATCAAGGCTTGGGTGCAAGGATATTTGCACACAGGGAATATCGGCCTCTGGATACATAATTTTTAACGGTACAAACATACCGTGATCGTAGCCACGCTGTGGATCGAGTTTTGAGTCAATATTATGTGTTGCGAGCGCTTGCTGTACTAAATTAGCAAGTTGCGGCTCGCCGACACAAGGGTAAGTTAATTGATACGCCTGCTCAGGAAAACCGTAGTAATCGTAAATAAGTGGCGGTGAAGAGTGCGCGGTTATACTAATTGGTTGAGCTTCCCAATGCGCGCTGACCATTAAAATAGCAGAAGGCTTTGGGATTGTAGCGGCAACCTGTTTTAAGCAGGCTCGCATTTCTGCATGGTTGGCATCACCTAGTAATGGCATTGGGCCGCCACCATGAGAAATGAAAAAAACAGTTGGGCGTTGCATGTGGTTAATCCTAAAGGACAGATATTATTATAGTGCCTGCGCAGTTAGTAAATAACTAGCCACATAAATGCACAACCTCAGTGCGCAAATATTATATGTGGTGTTTTATTCATCAAGCTCTAAGTGAGCGCGTTCAACGCTTTCTTGAGGTAACTCTTTTTGCACCGATACACCCAGCTCTTTAAATTCTGAGGCTTGTTTAATTAAGTTACCTTTACCACGGTATAACTGAGAAAATGCTTTATCGTAGGTTTCTTTGGCTTTATCGAGCTGTTTACCCACCCCTTCCATACTGGTTAAAAAGCCGTTGAGCTTACTGTAAAAACGCTCAGCACGATTAGCCAGCTCTTTTGAATATTTAGTTTGCTCTTCAAAGCGCCATAACTGCTTAACAATATTTAAACTGGTTAGCAGGGTAGTAGGAGTAGCAACCAAAATGTTTTTTTCAATTGCTTGCTGGTAAATGTCGCTTTGGTATTTAAGTGCTTCTACAAAGGCGGATTCAATCGGTACAAACATAATAACAACCTCAGGCGAGTTTATCCCTGGTAAACGGTCATACGATTTACTGGCCAACTCATTTATACGGGAAGTTACGGCATTTACATGCTCTTTAATCGCTTGTTGAGATTCCAGCTCTGTTTCGGCATTTACGTAGCGGGTATAGGCATTTAACGATGTTTTTGCATCAATCACTAAGTGCCGACCTTGGGGTAAATACACCACCACATCAGGGCGCAAACGACCGTCCTCGGTATTAAACGACACTTCTCGTTTATAATCAGTACCTGCTCGCAAGCCTGCGCTATCAAGCACGTTTTCAAGCATTAACTCGCCCCAATTACCTTGGGTTTTCTTTTGCCCTTGTAAGGCATTGCTTAGCTTGTCAGCCTGCTCGGTAATGGCTTGGCTTTTGGCTTGTAAATGCAATAGCTCGGTTTTAAGTGCTGCACGTTGTTTTAAATCTTCAACGTGAATAGATTCCATTTTATCTCTAAAGCCTTTTAGCTCACCTTGAACCGGCTTGAGTAACTGCTCTATGCTTTCTTGATTGAGGGTTTTAAATTTTTGCGATTTTTCTTCTAAGATTTGATTGGCTAAATTTTCGAATTCTTTTTTAAGTATTTCTTTGCTTTGCTCTATTTGCGCAAGCTGCTCAATAAAATGCTGCTGTTTTTGCTCAAGAGTGGTGCGTATATTATTAAGCTCGACATCGCGTAGGTTATATTGCTCGCGCAGAGCAGTAAGTTCGGCCTCGGCTTTACGCCAATATTGATTGTATTGTTGGCTTTGTTTTTCTTGCTCAGTTAATCGCGTTTTAAAATGTTGCGCCTGATCACGTTGCTCTTGATGAGTAAGCCCTAACAAGTCGTGCTCTTCCACTAAAGAGGCATATTGGTTTTGCGTATGCTCATACTGGCTTTGTAATAACAATAACTGTTGTTGCTGCTCACTCACTTGGCGCTTTATTTTTTTGCTTAACTGGACTGATACAACGCTGAAAATAGCCATACCGGCTATAGCGCCAGTACCAACACTTAACCAATCTAAATGGGATAAAAACGAAGTAAACATAGAATAAACTTTTAAAATATAGTGACATGCCATCATAACGAATTACGCTCTTTAGCAGTAGGGTAAAACACTAAATTAAGCGCATAAAAAAAGCCAGCTAGTAAAGCTGGCTCAATATTACTAAATTAGTAATCAAACAGGGAAATCAACATGAAACTTGTAAAACAACATATCAACTACAAGCATAATAGTAGACGCGCTGCGTTTAAATTAGTTCAAAATAATTTTAAAAAAGTTGAATATGAGGCATAAAAAAAGCCAGCTAATAAAGCTGGCTCAATATTACTAAATTAGTAATCAAACAGGGAAATCAACATGAAACTTGTATAACAACACATCAACTACAAGCATAATAATAGACCCAGCCATTTGTGATTAGTTCAAAATAAATTAAATAAAAAAATAAATATTTTTAAAAGCAAAAAAAAGCCAGCGCATTACTGGCTGGCTTAATCATTACTATGTCTAGTAACTACTATATGGGATATCAACATGAAAGCTTGGAGAAACTGCAATTTAACCAAGCATATTAATAGACGCCTACAATTTAAATAAGTTCAAAAACTCGTCATGATTTTTTAAAATTATTTTAGCTTTTAATTAAAGACAGCATTTGTTGTTCGTCAAACTGGGTAAAACTCATTGATTTTTCGGTAAATAATGCATCTACAAGCGCTTGCTTATCTTGCTGCATTTGAAATACTTTTTGTTCAATAGAGTTAGCCATAATTAGTTTATAAACAAACACTGGGTTTGTTTGCCCAATTCGATAAGCACGATCGGTGGCTTGTTTTTCAACGGCTGGGTTCCACCATGGATCAAAATGAATAACGGTGTCGGCTTGGGTTAAATTAAGCCCTGTACCACCGGCTTTTAAGCTAATTAAAAACACGGAAGTGTTACCACTGGTAAATTCGTCTATTACTTTATCGCGATGGCGCGTTTGCCCAGTTAGCATACTAAAATTAATATTTAGCTCATTTAAACGCTCGGCAATTAAATCAAGGGCAGAGGTAAACTGGCTAAATATAATCACTTTACGGCCAAGGCTAAGCATTAAAGGTAAGTGACTCGATAACCATTCTAATTTAGCACTGGCTGCCTCAGTTTCAGGTTCAATGAGTTTAGGATGACAACAAATTTGGCGTAACTTTAATAGAGCTTCTAAAAAAGCGAGTTTACTTTTTTGTACGCCTTGCTCGGCAAATAAATCAATCAGTTTTTCTTCAAGCGCACGAGTTATACCTTGGTACATATCTTTTTGTTTAGGTTCAAACTCAAACTCTTTTATAAGTTCGGTTTTTTGCGGTAGCTCTTGAGCCACTTGGGCTTTAGTACGGCGCAAAATAAACGGCATAATTAACGCTTTTAGTTGCTCTGCACGTTCAATGTTGCTTTCGCGTTCAATAGGGCCTTGAAAATGCTGCTTAAAGTGCGCCTGTGAACCTAAAAGCGAGGGCATTGCAAAGTCGAGCAATGACTTTAATTCAAATAAATTGTTTTCAATTGGGGTGCCACTTAAACAAAGCTTAAAGTCGGCATTTAAACGTTTTACCAACCGCGAAACTTGTGCGGTATCGTTTTTAATATACTGGGCTTCATCAAGAATAATGTTTTCAAAATACAGCGGTGAGTAATAAGCAATGTCACGTTTTAATAGCGGATACGTGGTTAAAATACATTGCGCTTGTGCCAAATGCTGCAACGAATCATTTCGGTGTGCACCAAAAATAGTGGTCACTTTTAAGCTTTTTGCGAACTTGGTAATTTCGTTTTGCCAATTACTCACTAAACTTGTAGGGCACACAATAAGCGTAGGCCCTGCTTGCGGTGTATTGTATGAGCTTGCTAAGTAGGCAATCACTTGTAACGTTTTACCCAAGCCCATATCATCCGCTAAAATCCCACCTAACTGATTACGCTTTAAAAAGTTAAGCCAAGCCACGCCTTCTTGCTGATACTCTCTTAATACTACAGAATCGTGTAAGCCATGAATGGCAGTGTTAGGTGATAGCAGTGCATCGTTATTTAGTTCATCAAGGTAACGCTCTAGTGACGGGTCATGTAGCTCTACATTAATAGCTGTGTGCTGAACTAATTCAGGTAAGTATGAAAGCGGAATGTTAAATTCGTCACGGGTTTTAATAAATTCAAATCGCATTTTAAATTCAATTAATAAATTAAAGGCTGCTTTATCAATAACCCCAAATTGACGGCCAACAGGGTAGTAATAAAATAATTCACTTTGACGGTTTAACGATTCATACAGTTTATTATTTACATTTAATAGGGTGGCTACTTTGGTATCGTTTAGCATTACTTTACTATGCATTTGATGACCTGCAGCTCTGTTTACATGCAATGAGATTTGGCTTTTAGTATCAGCAACATTAACTTTGCTCATTGATACTTGCCAACCGCGTTGTTTAAAGCTGGGAAGTACCTCGTGAACTAGCCAATGTAAGTGAATAGCCGATTCCTGACTAAAAATAAACTCGCTGTGTAAACCCCCTTTACAAAAATCGAAGCCTAAGTTGACTAACTCATTGGTAACGGTGTTTTCAAAGGCGCTATTAATTAACTTTGCAGGCGCGGTGCCCGCTAAATAGTTTTTATTTTTATACTTAAACGATAACGAAATAGCCATTACTGAGCCCGACATGCTGACTTTAAGTATGGCATTACTCAACGACTTAACAGGCGTGCTTGGTGTATTAGTAGGGTGGGGAATAACACCTACACCAAAGTTATCAGCAAGCTGCTTATAAATTCGGTCAAAGTTTGTATCGTGCAGCGCCGGTATAGTTTGTAAGTGCGCAATTTCATCAGCACTGAGGGGCGTACGAATACGGCCTAATTTATATTTATCTAAATCTAAGTAGATAGGCGGCGTTGTTTTAATTAACGCCCAATTAGGAATTTGATCCAAGTGAATTTTTAACTGGGTTACCTCTTTTTGTTTTTCCCAAACAAAGTTAAGAGGTAAACCAGGTTGCGCTTTAATAGGTACTCGAGAGCGTTGTAAAAATAATCTGTCTGTGGCTAGTAATTGCTGCAGCGCATTAAAACCCCATTGACCTTTAAGCTCAATATTACCGACCGCATTTTGCGATCGGATCCAGCTATATAATCTAAAATCACTTTCGAGCAAATCGCTAGGGGTTACAAAACTATTAAGCTGTTGCTCAGTTAAATTTCGCCCAAGTGCATAATTATTATTTTTATCGTAGTTGGCAATTTTAGGGGTTAAAAATACTTTGTTGTTTTCTATGTCTAATACAAACAGTAATACTTGCGAGGGTTGAGCTTGGTCGGTGTTTTTAAGTGCGCTTAGTTCACTAAACCAATCATTAATAAAATAATCTTCACCGTACTCACCAGAATGCTCAATTTTAAGCTTTAACAAAATAGCGGCCAAATGGCGGCATTTAGTTTTAACATTACAGGTACAGTGGGTATCGACCGAATAACCAGTTGGTAATTTACTGATCTCAATACGTTGGTTGAACGCGATTCCTTTATCACCTTGCACCGTAGAGTCAACCACAGAAAAATCTGCATTATGTTCTAACCAACTGATTTGGCCGTTTTTATAGTACGATTTTCCTTTGGCCAACACCGCGGGTTTAAATAATTTTTTTATGAATCGCTCAGAAAGAGGAAACTGGGTAGCCTGCTCATTTTTAATTTCTTCAAAAATAGCCATTAAATCATTTTTTGATAAGTTAGCAGACATGTCACTCAAAGTATTAAAATTTAAAAACAATTTTTCCAGTATATGCCTTATCAGCGCTGAGCTAAAGCAATATTATTTTTAAAATAAACTGGTTGGATCTGATTGGTTAGTAAAAAATTGGTTTATAGCGAATTGGCGATCATTGTTTAATTTTGCTCACTAAAAAAGCACGTTTAAATTACAAAATAAAAACAATTAATTAACTTTAAAAGGAGATTTAGTTAGGCTTAGATCAGGTTTTTACTAACAAGGTGAAAAATGGCATTAAAAGGAGGTGTTTAGTTAGTAAAAATATGATCCTTGATGGTTTAAGCCATGTTTTTAGCCTTTTTATGCCACTAAAGATCAGATTTTTACCAACTAAAAAAGAGGTTTAGATCATGTTTTAACTAACCCAACCCCTTTTACAGATCACGATATTACTAACTAATTAAAGGCACTTAATAACTTAGTAAGTTGCTCTAAGCGCTTGTCTGTCATCACTTTATTATTTATTTTAATTGAAACGTCACCACTTTTAAGGTTGCGTTGCACACTAATAAAGTCATTTTCTAAAACCGCTTCACGTTTTGATGCTGTTTTAGGCTCTGCAGTTAGGTATTTAGTAATTAGCATAGCGCGCTTGTCGTCGGCTTCTAAGGCGTTAATTTCATCATTGCTGGCAAGTGCAACAACTAACTCGTTAAATGCTTCATCATCGCGCTCCTTTGCGTTAATCAGCTTTTTAGCAACTTCTCTACCAACATGATTAGCTGTTGGGTAAAGGGCTATAACATCTGCAGATATTTGCTCATACGCTTTTATCGCATCAGCAATCGCTGTATGCGATACCCCTTCAATAACAGCAATTTCACGGTACGAGCCTTTTTTGCCTTGTTGAATAAGATCGTTTCTAGTTTGCTGATACGCTTGACCCAACTCCCAAAGACTAGGGGCAATGTATTGATCTGATGAAACCGCAAGTACTTTGGCATCTTGCTCGCTAAAGTCACTAGAACTCAATACGAGGTAGTCTGCGCCACCTAAAATACAGGCTTTACGACGTCTAGAGCCAGCTAATACAAGGCTCATATCACCTTGCTCCCACAATAGGGCAGGGTGCTGATTACGGCCATCTTCTTTGATAGCAGGAAGAATATCTGCGACTGACTTTTCGTTTAAAAGCGCTTGTACGCGACGATTTTTACCATAAACCTGAGTTGAGTTTTCAATCTCGTTATGTGCTATCACTTTACAAACAAGCGTAATTTCCCGATTAGGATCACTAGGAGCAGGCATACGAATAACGTCGCCTGCATTGGCTTGCTCTAAAAGGGCATCTAAGCTGCTACTGCCAACAGCGGTTGCAAAGGGATCTAAGCGGGTGTCATTTTTACGTTTTTTAGCCATTTTTAGTCAACATCCTTACTTAGGCGTATTTAATTTAGATTGAGTGGATTGCCAATTAGAACGAATTAGCATTTCGAGTTCATCAACTACATCTTTGATATTTTCTTGTGCGCGCATTAATGACTCTCTACTTGCTAAGCTGTCAGATGCTTTTTGGTCAAAGATAGTATTGAACGACGATGAACTGGCGGTAATTGCTGAACTATGATTAATAGGATAGCTCATTACTTGGCGACCAAAAGCACTACGCACATCTTTAACTATGTCGCGTTGTGAGTGATTGCCTTTAACATAATTAGTAACTAAAAATTGCATGAAATCCCAACCATCATGGCCAAGAGCGGCAACGGTATGATAAATCTCACCTAAGCGTTTTAAATATTTATTATTTGCATCAAAGTCTACCGCTTCAGGGTGAACCGGAATTAGCATCGCCGTTGAAGCCATTAATGCATTGTAAAACATAAAGTTAAGCGTTGGCGCTGTATCAATTAAAAGAATGTCAAACTCATCTTTTACCGGATTTATTACTCGTTCTAATAGTTTGTGATAATGACGTGTTTGCTCATAATTGGAGGTGTCTTTGAGTAATGTTGCTGTTTCGTGCTCAAAATAAAAGTCATCCATACCTGATGGTAAAACACGAATATTAGGAATATGTGTTGGTAAAAAAGAGTTAGACACAAATTCAGGCCATGTTTCACCTTCATCAAGGTCAATGCAGTCACGCATCAAATCACCAACGGTAATTGGATCGGGCTCTGAAGATGGGAAAAAGCTTGATGATGACCCTTGAGGATCTAAATCAATTATACCGATACGGTAACGTTTAATGTTAGTAGTAGCGAGTGCAGCAGCAATGTTAACCATGCTTGTTGTTTTACCACAACCACCTTTTAATGAATTAATAACAATAACTTGGAGTTTGTCTGTTGATGCGCGGTGATCAGGCTGTATGTCCATAATATCAGCCATAGCAAAAATATTAACTAAGGTGTAGGCATAGTGGCCGTTTGCACCGCGTTTTATATTTAAATCGTCAAAGTCACCATTGTCATGGCGTCTTTTTAAGGTACGATTATTACAGCCAAGTAAATCAGCTGCTGCTTTTTGGGTGTAAGTTCTTAATTCTTTTTCTTCAGATTTAAGATGGGCGCGGTAATGTTGGATACGTCCTTCTAGTGATTTTTCAGCAACTTCTGCGGTTGCTTTCAAAAGTCGATAAGTATCTAGCGCGTTTTTATTGATAGACATACTTTATTCCTCAAAGTTAGGTGTTTAGTATAATGTCCATTCAATTAGCTGTAAACAACTATTTAAGGCGACATGTGTTTTAAATACATGACATATAAAATAATTTTTACCCCTTTAAGATTGCTTAGTATAAATAAAGAAGTTTAAGTATGGTTAAATATATAAGGTATTTAAGGCTAAGGGTGTAAAATACATATATAACGTAATGAT
>NZ_LYRQ01000082.1:0-11149 GCF_001661605.1 Pseudoalteromonas sp. MQS005
CAACGTTCAACGAGTAATAATTAGCCTAGCTAATTAATACGAAAAAACCCGAGCTTAGCCTCGGGTTTTTTAATGTCTGCAATTTACTTCATGTGAAGGTGGCGCTCTTACCTTAGGGGTAGGTGCTTTGTAGCAACGTTCAACGAGTAATAATTAGCCTAGCTAATTAATACGAAAAAAAACGAGCTTAGCGTCGGGCTTTTTAATGTCTCAAGAAAAATACAGGTTTCAGGTATTAGGTGCGAGGCTTCAGGCAGAGCAAAGCGGTGTTAATTTGATCATCGTAGCATGGGTTGAGTTTTATCGAACTCAGAGGATAAAGCATGAAGGTGGCGCACTTACTTAGGCATCGGTGCTTTGTAGCAACTATCGTAGAGTAATCATTAGTTGTAATGCATTAAGCATTAATAAAACCCGAGCTCAGTCTCGGTTTTTTTATGCCTGAGGTAAAGTGTAATTATTAATGTTATCGCTGTAACAAAGTAGGAGTATGGACTTAATTAGTTAGTAACCAGCATTCTTACGTAATTCATCAAGCATATCTTGGTTACCCATCATTTCGTCAAGCGTTGCCCTGACTGCATTGTCAGAGCTGTTGTCATAAACTGAAAGTAGATGTTGCGCCATTTGCTTCGTATAACCACCTTGTTTATTTTGAGCTTGGTAGTATTGCGCCATCAACCCTTGTGCAGCTAAGCGACGGATATAATCATTCGAGTCTTGCTCTAACAAGTTTGTAAACTGCTCTGCAAGGCGGTAATCAAGTACCGGTGTTTGAGTTGATAACTCAACAGCTTGAATTTTAAATTTTTCGTCACTACTGTTGTTCGCTAAATTTAAAATGTTACCCACTACTTCATAGTCATACTCAGGCATAGTAGATTTATTTAGAATATACATATTCATTTGCAGTTGGCTCAGTGCAGCTAACCTATTTAAATCAGAGATGCTTGGATCTAAAGTTTGCTCTCTTAATTGAGAGTTTATTTGTTTTGCATAATCAGGTTCTGATTTGATCCTTAAATCATAGTCTTCTGGTAAATCTGCATAAAAGCTATAAAGAGGGTTTTGCTCACGTCGTTTTTCATCTTCTTGCTGCTGTTTTTCCTCTAGTACGTCAAGAACAAGTTCCTTAAATTCGTCGATATCTTGTTCTTGATAAGAGTCATTAGCGTGCAGTTTTAAGTTTGCTATTTTGCGTTGTAGCGAACTTACTTTCTTGCTTAGTTCGTCAATTAGGGCTTCATTTGATTGCTGGTATTCTGCAGGAGTACTAATAGAAACTGTGGAGCTTAGCTGTTGCTGGTTGGGTTTATTAAGCGAACTGGCCTGATCTTTAAAAAATGTTCCGTAGCATGAAATTACCAAGGCAAGTGTTGCTATAGCAATCGCAATAGTTCCTTTGTTTATAGTCATAAAATAATCAGCCTCTAAAATGGGTAATTTATCTGTTTGCGAAATATAAGTCTGTTAAAAAGTGTGTTAAATGAGGGTTAAATATACGGGTTAATTAAGAATGCAGGGCGTGAGTGGCGAAATACGGTGTTTAAAGTGGCTATAAGCGCTAGACCTAAGCCTAGCGAGTAAAGCTTAATGAGATTTTGCGTATTGCTCTGCTTGCTTCCACACTCTTAGAGTATTGCCGCTTAAAATCTTTTTAATATCGCTATCGCTGTAGCCTCTATCCATTAAGCCTTGTACAAGGTTTGGGTAGCTAGACACATCTTTTAAGCCGATAGGCAGCGAGTCACCTACACCGTCGTAATCAGAGCCAATACCAACATGATCGATACCAATTAGCTTCACAACGTGATCAATATGATCAAGTACTTGCTCTAAGCTTGCAAATGGGTAGGGGTTTTTAGCGCGGTACATCGCATCAAAATCTTTACTTAACTTAGTACCATCTTTTTTTACCGCTTCTTTTTTACTCTTTAACTGTTTGCCCCACGTACCTGCTTTAGCAGTAACAAAGCTTGAACCAAAGTTAATTTGAATCACACCACCGTTCTTTTTAAGGGCCAACAGCATGTCGTCATTCATATTACGCTCAAAACCCGGCGTGTATTTACGTAGTGAGGAGTGTGACGCAATAACGGGTGTGTTAGACAATTCCATTACTTGATAAAATGCATCGTCCGAAATATGCGATACATCAATCAGCATGCCGATATTATTCATCTCTTTTACTAGCTCTTTACCAAATGGGCTTAGGCCTTTCCACTTGCGACGAATATCGTATGATGAGTCAGAAATATGGTTGCTTTGCGAGTGAGCAAGGGTGATATAGCGCACACCACGGTCAAAAAAATGCTGTAGGTTGTTTAAATCGCCTTCAATGGGCGAGCCGTTTTCCATGCCCATAGCAATCGACATTTTACCTTGCTTGAATTGTGCTTCGATATCGCTTGTTGAGCTGGCAATGGCAAACTTGTCAGGTGCACGTTGTGCAATTGCTTCCATACCATCAATAAGTTGATTCGCTAATTGAAAGCTTTTGCCTTTGCCTTCAAACTCTAAATGAGCAGGAATATAAATCGACATAAATGGGGCGTTTAAACCACCTTCAACCGCGCGTGGGTAGTCAAAGTCACCGCCCTCAGTGGCTTTAGTAACATCTGCCCATTTATCATGAATACGGTAAGGTACATCAATGTGGGTGTCGATTAAAATGGTATCGTGAGCAAGCTTAATTGCTTTATCCGAGGGAGTAATTTCTGCGTGTACTGCACCTGTTAATGCAATCGACATTGCAATAACTATTGAGCTTAGTTTTATCATTTATAATGGCTCTTTAAGTTAAAAAAGCCATTGTCTATTTTTACGCCGTGTCTGACAAGTTTACTCGTCGAATTGCGCTTCACTCTGTAGTGCTTTGAATTCACTTTTAGAAATTATGGTGACCGACTCATGTAGCTCAGAGAAAAACACCATAGCTTCGCCGCTTTTTAATTGCTGATTTACTTGCGCTACTTTACTTTCAATACTGAACTCTTGTTCGCCATAGTCAGTGCCTTCGCGCAAAACGTAGCTTTCAATTAGGTTGTACAGTGTGTCTTTATCAAGTTGTTCAAAAGGAATAATCATAGCCACTCTTTATCGGTGTTATTAAATACACATTGCTTAAAATAATCAGGCACCACTTGCTCTAACCAAAACACGGGTTTAAATGGGTTGTTACCGCTAATAAAACCTACGTGGCCGCCCTTCTCTGAGATACGCAGCGTAACATGCTCACTTACATCCTGACTACTTGGAACTGCTTTAATCGACAGCATAGGGTCGTCTTTGGCATGAATAATTAGTGTGGGTGTCGCAATATCTTTTAAATACGGCATGGCACTGGCTTTTTTGTAGTAGTCGTGCGCATTTTCAAAGCCATGTAGCGGCGCAGTGAGTTGATTATCAAATTCTAATAAATCGTCAATTTCCATTAACTGATCGGTGGTGATCGGTATTTGCTGTTTAATTTGTGGCAGTTTGCGTTGCATCGACTTTTTCATCCGATCGAGCAAATATTTTTGATAAATTTTACCTAAGCTTTTACGAATAACATCACTGGATGATGACAAATCATAGGGCGCAGATATCACAGCAGCTGCACTAAGCGGGCAGTGAATGTGTTCTTCCCCTAAATATTTAGCCAGCACATTACCACCCAATGAAAAGCCAACCGCTACAATAGGGCGCTTTGGAAATTGCTGTTTTAAATGGTTTATAAAAAAAGCTAAATCGGCAGTGTCGCCACTATGGTAGGCTCTTGGCAGGCGATTGACTTCGGTTGAGCAGTTTCTAAAGTGCATTAGCACCACTGCAAACCCTTGCTTTTTTAATGCTTTCATCATGCCTTTGGCATAAAAACTATTTATGTTGCCTTCAAGTCCATGAAGTACTACTGCGAGCGGCGCCGTTTCGTTATGCGGGAGTGACCAAGCAAGCTCAATAAAGTCACCATCGGGCGTATCAAGTTGCGCAAGTTCGTAGCGAGTATGGTGAAAAGGGCGAAAAAAACGCGGCATTATGGTTTGAACGTGTCGGTTGGTCATCCACCATGCGGGTTTGAACTTAGGGATCATGTCTGTACTACGCACTTTGCAATAAACGAAGCGCTAGTGTAGCAAATTTTTTATATTTAAAAATAAAAAGCGCCTAATCAGTAAACTAATAAGGCGCTTTGTGCGTCGTGCTTAATGCTGTTCTTTAATATCTGCATCGTGTACTTTTTTCATGAAAAAATACACAAAGAAGAGGCATAAACTAATAACGACGCCTAAAAATCCAAATGATAAAAATAGTACTGGGTCGCTAAAAAAATCTCTAAAGAATACGTCCATAATGGCCTCCTGATGTCTATGGGTTAATCATAGGCTGGCTTGGCAGGGCTTGATATGATCCAGATCAAGCTATTTTCCTAAGTTGTTTAACAGTGGATTAGAAGTTGATTTGGATCATATTTTAAGCGGGTTTTGAATGGTGAAAGGTTTCAGGTTAAAGGTATTAGATTTTAGGCAGTGAAAATTACACTACAAAAATCTTAGAAGTGTTGCACGTTATGGTGTCGGCGGAGGTAAATAGCTTGAAAACAATATGTTGATATATTGAGCTAAGTTAGGTGTAATGGTATCAATAATAAAATCTGAGCAATGCAGGTTAGCTTAAATAAGCCTGTTGAGAATTATTAAAGTGATATACGTGATGGAGAGTATATGTCAATAAATAGTATGTTGAGGTTTGCAATTTTAAAATTGCTCAGATGGAAACGAAAAAATTTTGTTCCGAGTTATACACAAAGTGGGTTTGATAAGCAGTTGAATTACAGCTTGTGGTCAACTTCAAGAACACGGTTTGCAGCTTCTAAAAGGTTACAAAGAAAGCATGAGCTCTCAGGCAGAACAATTGCATTCACATCAGCTTATTTGATATTGCTCTCCTTATTACAAATATTCTCAAAAGAACCGTCATTAACGCAACTTTTGACTTATTCATCAATCTCATTGGCTATAGTAATTCTAGTAGTAGCTCAATTAGAAAATTCATCAAACTATTCATTAAAAGCTCATAAACATCATGAGTGTGGCTTGCTAATCAATAGTCTATATAAAAAACTTCGTCGCTTGAAGCATGAGTATAAAGATAAACCACAAGATGAAAATTTTTGGAAAAATGTAAATGAATATGATGATGAGTACAATAATATTTTAACGCGCTTTGATAATCACGGAGACCTTGATTTTAGTATTTTTAAAGCTAACTACCCTAAATATGAAGATCATAAATGTAGCAAGTTTTATGTATATAAAACGAAGCTTCATTACTATTTTCACACCCAATTCTTTTACCATTTAATGGTTTATATACCACCAGTAATATTAGCTGCATTATTGCTTCATATTTTAGAGTTTTATAAACTCGACTTTTTGACTCCTTAACTTTTTCTGTTTGTGCATTTTAATTCTCTAAAATAGGGGTGATATTTGATCTCTCCCTCTAAAAGCGCAGCGTCTCTTACACTCTTTGTGAATAAGTTACTTAAGATCCTTGATACACAAAGAGAACACAATGAGTAGCAAATGAGGGTAACCAGGCTGCTGAACGCTGACAGCTAATTAAGGATAGTTTATAAATACAGCGCATTATTATCTGGTGCTGTACATGCTACTAACTCAAATCCATTAACTGTATTAATTAGCATGTGCTGTTGTTGTTTTTCGAGCTTGAGCTCTGCGCTGAGCAGTTCTTTACGAATTGCGGCGTAATCTGTAATCTCGGTTTGATTTGCTTTTAAATAGGCGCGGGTAGCACGTAGAGGCTTTAATGCTTGCTGATCAAACTCACTAATTGATTGTTCAAGCTTGCTCAGCTGTGTTTGGTTAATAGCTAGATTGAGAGAATCTAAGTAATACAGCAACAAGCATAGGTTGACGTTTTTACCTTGCAGGTTTTGGTAATCTAACAGGCGCGCTTGCATGCCATCTTCGCTATAAAGCTGACATGCAAACTGCCAAAAATCGTTGCTGTTAAGCAAGTTCATCGGCGAATGCCTGTTCTTTTTGTTCCATCTCTTCAAGGGCCATTAATAACTCTTCTTCAACATTATTAAGCTTAGGCGTAAGTGTGGCTTGCTTGGTAATTAGCTCTTTGAGCTTAGCTTTATTTTCATCGTTATAAAGTGTGTTATCGCCGAGCGCCTCTTCAACGTCAGCTAATTCTGCAGCAAATTTATCCAATTGCTTTTCAAGCTTTTCAATTTGCTTTTTAAGCGGTTGAATCGCTTTTCTAAACTCGGCCTCTAAGCGCTTTTGCTCTTTTCGGTTTACTTGTGAGTGGGCTTTTGGCTCGTCATCGGTGTCGCTTTTAGCGGCTTCTTTATTAGCATTAAGCAGCCACTGATAATACGCGTCTAGGTCGTAACCAAACTGAGTAACTTCGCCGTTATCAACTAAGTAAAATTCATCAGCGGTGTTTTTAAGCATGTGGCGATCATGCGATACCGTGACCATAGCGCCTTCAAAGCCTTGTAATGCCATAACCAATGCGTGGCGCATTTCTAAATCAAGGTGGTTAGTTGGCTCATCGAGTAGTAATAAATTTGGTTTTTGATAAACCAACATAGCCAGCACTAAACGGGCTTTTTCGCCGCCTGAAAAGGGGGCAACAGGGTCGAGTGCTTTATCGCCTACAAAGGCAAAGCCGCCTAAAAAGTCACGCAGTGATTGTTCGCTGGCTTTAGGGTTTAAACGTTGCAGGTGAGTGACGGCACTGGCTTTTAAATCAAGTGATTCCAATTGATGCTGCGCAAAGTAGCCAATGTTTAACCCCTGATGCAGAAACACTTCACCTGCTTGAGGTTGTAAGTCACCAGAGAGCAGCTTAATAAGTGTTGATTTACCTGCGCCATTTCTACCAAGTAGTGCAATACGGCTGCCTGGCACTAAGTTCAGCTTAATACTGTTTAAAATGGTCACATCGCCATAACCAGCTTTTGCTTTGTCGAGCGTCATTAGCGGGTTAGGCAGAGCGGTTGGCTCGGCAAATTCAAAATCAAATGGCGAGTCAGCATGTGCAGGGGCAAGTTTTTCCATGCGTTCTAGCGCTTTAACGCGGCTTTGTGCCTGTTTGGCTTTACTGGCTTTAGCTTTAAAACGAGTAATAAATTGCTCTAAGTGGGCAATTTGATCTTGTTGTTTTTCAAACATGGCTTGTTGCTGTAATAAACGCTCAGCTTTTTGGCGTTCAAACTGCGAGTAATTGCCTTTATATACATTGATAAGTTGTTTATCTATATGCCAAATTTGATCAACCACCGCATCTAAAAACTCTCGATCATGAGATATTAGTACCAGTGTACCAGTGTAGGCACGTAAAAAACGCTCAAGCCAATACACAGCATCTAAATCAAGGTGGTTCGTTGGCTCATCCAGTAACAGTAAGTCGGCATCGCGAATAAGCGCTTGGGCTAAGTTTAAACGCATACGCCAACCACCCGAAAACGCACTTACAGGGTTTTCTATTTGGTTATTAGCAAAGCCTAAACCATGTAATAGCTCACCAGCTTTGGCTTCTATGCTATAGCCTTTAATATTCTCAAGCTGAATATGCACTTTAGCTTGAGTGTCGCCATCATTGGTTTGCTCAGCTTCACGCAAAGCAATTCGTAGCGCATAATATTCAGGATGGCCTTGCAGTACGTAATCTATAGCGTTTATTTCAAGGGCGGGGGTTTCTTGTTTTACTGAGGCCAGTGACCAATCTTTAGGAATACTGCAATTACCGCCATCTAACGAAAGCTCAGACTTTAATAAACTAAATAGCGTTGACTTACCACAGCCATTAGCACCAACAAGGCCTACTTTGTGCTCTGGAAATAATGTAGCCGATGCATTTTTTAATAAAGCTTTGCCACCGCGAAGCAGTTCTATTTCTGAGATTTGGATCATAAATACGTTACTTTACTGTGCCTTGATTGAATTGCGGCCATTATAACACGGATCTTATTAGCTATATCAATCGTATCAAGTAGGCAAATATTGCGATAAAATAACGTCAATCAAAATGGTAGGAAAAACGAAGTGAAACATAAAAAACGATTTATTGCTGGAGCAACGTGTCCTGAGTGTAAAACCATGGATATGTTAATGCTCTACAAAGAGCATGACGTAGAAAAAGTTGAATGTATGCAGTGTGGTCATAAAATGGCTCAACCAGAGCAGGCTGTGCAGGCATCAACACGCCAATTTGAACAGATCATTGGCGTGTTTAATCCAGGCGACTAAACCTAAACAGTTTAGTAATGCGGTGGCGGAGGCTCCGGCATATTCGACATCATAGGTTGCGATGCTTGCGACTCTTTAAGTTTTTCAGCCAGCAACTCGGTTTGGCGCTTTATTTTAGCCAACTGTTGCTGGTGAACTTTTATTTCATCATTCAAAATTTCAATTGTTTCGTCTTGAAAAGCCACTTTAGCCTCAAGTTCCATTAGCCGATGTTCAATTGTGTTCATTTGGTTCTCGTATAATAAAGCGCTCAGCGATTCCGCTCGAGCTTTCAGTTAACAATGATTTACCGTTATCTGTAAATGCCACATCAAGTACCACTGCCGATTTGGGCTTACTGCCTTCTCGCGGAGTGACTTGCCATGTTTGAATTTTTTCACCGCTGGTTAGCTGCCATAAATCAACCCGTTTATTGGGTGAACCGGTTGCTAATAAAGTGCCTTGATCGTTAAAGCGCACTGCGGTAAAAATTTTCTGACGCGCAATATACTTTAGTTTACTAACAAGGTCACCTGTAGTCAGCTTCCATACATTTGCTTGTGCCATACTGTCGGCGGTAAAAGCATAGCGCCCTTGAGGATCTAAAGCGACCTGCGTTACTCGGGTTGGGTGATTAAAGCGATGAACTACTTGTCCACTTTGAGTATCCCATAAGTAGGCAACATAATCGTTAGAGCCGCTTAGTGCATAGCGCCCGTTGGGTGATAGGTCAACGGTATTTACTTTTTCTTGATGGCCTAAAAATTCAATGCGTCTACCTGTGTTAAGGTTTATAAATACCACAACGCCATCGCTGCGCCCGTAAACAACACTTTGGCCTTGGTTGCTAATGGCAATATCGCGAATACTGGCTTTTTGTATTTTATAAAAGCCTTTATTTTTGCCGGTGGCAATATCCCAGACCGCAAAGGTGGTTTTTTCGGCGGTAACAGCCACGCTATTATCAAAAGCAATGGCTACGGCATAAACTAAGCTATCTTCAGCCTGCTGTTGAAACCATTGGTATTTAAGCGCTTGCTGTTGATTATCCCAAAGGGCGACCCCATGATGGATAGAAGACACTAAGCTGTATTGACCATCGTGCGATAACGCAGATGAAAAGGCGCCCTGTGCAGTGTGCTCAAAACTGGCCACTGCTTGTTGTTTTTCATCACTACATGCAATTGTTAATAAACAGCAAGTGGCGACTAAAAAAGTACGAAATAACGACATATTACAGGTATTTCCTCTTAACTCTTAGTGACTGAGAGGTTAGACTAGGTCTCGTTAAACGCCTAGGTTGTTTGTCTAATCACTGGATATGTTTTTAGTTTAGCTATTAAACAAGCAGCCTACCATGTAGGCCGTTAATCTTTAACTAGTAATATTACAATAAATGGCAACTGCAAAGTGTGTCGGAGATTTAAAATGAGAAAGACGATTAAATTGTCATTGATTGCAGCGTCAGTTTTAGCGCTTACAGCTTGTAATCAAGAAGCAAAAAAAGAGCAAGCAGACGTTAAGCTAGATACTGTAGCACAGCAACAAGCGTACGGTATTGGTGCATCTGTGGGTAACTTTTTAAATAAAGACCTAGCGGATAAAAAAGAAATTGGTATTGAATTAGACCAAGCTTTATTAATGCGAGGCTTTGAAGATGCACTTGCGGGTAATGCAAAAATTGACGAAGAGAAAATTCGTGAAGTACTAACAGCATTAGACGAATCAGTGCGTACTAAACAAGAAGAAAAAGCAAAAGTAGAGTCTGAAAAAAGCAAAGCTGAAGGTGAAAAATACCTAGCTGATAACGCTAAAAAAGAAGGCGTGATGGTTACTGAGTCTGGTTTACAGTACGAAGTAATGAGCGAAGGCGAAGGCGCAAAACCAGTAGCAACTGATGTGGTTAAAGTACATTATAAAGGCACATTGTTAGACGGTACTGAGTTCGATAGCTCTTACTCACGTAACGAGCCGACAACGTTCCCACTAAACCGTGTAATTCCTGGTTGGACTGAAGGTTTACAACTTATGCCTGTAGGGTCTAAGTACAAATTTACTATTCCTTCAGACCTTGCTTACGGCGATCGTGATTTAGGTAAAATTCCTGCTAATTCAACACTTATTTTTGAAGTTGAATTATTAGAAATTCAAAATGATGCAGAAGCTGCCGCTGCAGAATAAGCGTTATAGATAATAAAAAAGGGACCTTAGGTCCCTTTTTTATTACGTTGAATAACTAATTAGTCAGTATGATTAGAAAATAAGTTATCAATCAGCTCATCTTCAAGTGCAAAGCGCGCTTCGAGTGCTTCACCCATTACTGAAAGATCGTTATCAAAGCCTTCTAGTAAATCTTCAGCGTCTACCTCAGCGTACTTATCGTTGAAATCCAGAGCGATGTCAGTGGTATCTGAAATACGTGGGTATATCGTATTAGCGAGTTGCTGGCTTTCTAGGCCTTTCTTTTCGCAGGCTTTAGCAATATCGTCGTACACTTCAAAGTGGCCGGCCGATAAATAATCCATTAAAATTTGGCAAAATGCCTGAATTTGTGATGGTTCAGGCAAAGACTGATCTTTTTTCTCATAAGGTGAAAAGCCTGCAATTTTACAGTAAAGCACAATCAGCTCTTGGCGTTCGTTTAACCAATTGTCGATGACCGTATGGCTACCCCCCCACTTTTGTTGAGCTTTTTCTACACGCTTCAGCATAATTCTTCTCCTAAGCTGGGTTGGATTTTTTAAATTAAAAATAAAACTTATGTTATCCAAGATATATTTAATTGGCGTGTATATCAACAAGTAAAATAGATGTAATACCAGAGGGAATTTTGTTTAAGGGTATAAGTTGTAAGTAATTTATTCCAGGCAAGAAAAAACCACCTATTACGGTGGTTT
>NZ_LYRQ01000083.1:0-11098 GCF_001661605.1 Pseudoalteromonas sp. MQS005
AATTAACGCCACTTTCATAATATTTGATGAATAATATTTATTATAAAAATCAACAGTTTCTTTGTGTAATGAACTATCAGCTTTATCGCCTAACGTTTCAAGGTTACCAATTAAGAATCGATTAGCTGGGTGTTCACCCATCATTTTACGTGCAAGTTTAAATTGGCCAAAAAAGTCCATTTCACGACGCATTGACCACTCAGCATTCACTGCGTTTTTTTCTTTTTCTGTGTATTCTGGGTAAAGCTTAGGGGCTTTAAAAAAGTCTGAAAAGCGGTCTAAGCCTTCATCAAACGCATCGTTATTAATTTTAAACATGTAGTTTGTAATATCGAGCCACGTATAGGCATTATGCGCTCCGCCGTTTTTAGTCATAAAATCAGAGTACCCTTTAGTGTCAGGGTAGCGCTCAGTGCCTAAAAACAACATATGTTCTAAATAATGCGCCATACCTTGCTGGCTCATTGGGTCGTGCAGCAGGCCGACGCCGACACTCAATGAAGCAGCCGATTTTTCTGCGCTTGGATCAGAAACTAAAATCACTTCAATATCATTGGCAAGTGTTAGTGTTTTATATTCACGGTTATCGTTAGGACTGACAACAAGCGTTGGTGATAAAAGTGACGTTTGTGGTGATTGAGTAAGTGTGGCGGTATTCGAACAACCGCTTAATATTGCCAGTGCAATTGCACTTAAGCCGATGATGTGTTTCATTTTAGTTATATCCATTGCTGTTAAATATGGGCTTAGTGTTATAAAAAGACTAAATCACTTATAAACTACCATTATCAATTAATACTATGCTACTAATTAGCACTTAATTGTGTAACACATTGTGAATAGTTAATATAAATAATAAGGTAAGTTATGGAAAAGATAATAATAATAGCCATGTTCGTTCAGGTAACACTTTCATTAGTTGTGATGGTAATAATGGGAAAACGACGTTTTGCGGCGGCTAAAAACAAACACATACAGTTAAGTGACTTTGCTGCTATGCGACTTGATAATGCGGGCGATCATGTCAGAGTCGCTGATCGTAATTTTAGCAATCAATTTGAAATACCTGTGCTTTTTTATGCGGGATGTTTGCTTGCTTTACAGCTTAATATGGCGAGTGTCCCTATTGCAGTATTGGCGTGTATATTTGTAGCGACACGCATTATTCATAGCCTCATTCACCTTGGTAGTAATCATTTAAGAGCCCGTTTTAGAGTATTTTTGCTAGGCTGCTTAGCTGTGTTTGTAATGTGGGTAATGTTACTGGTGAGCGTACTTTACAACTAGGGTCTGATGACCTTTCAAGGTTAAATTTGCAGCAGTCTGTTTGGTATTTAGGCAAGGCAGAGCCTATGTGGTGTGGTTATTCCCCATAAATAGGCGATAACGCAGCATCAATGCCAAACAGGCGCTGCCCTTCGGGTTCTGCCTAGGGGCGGTTTACTCTTTGTTGCCTACATGGATGTAGGTAAGGGGCGTGAGCAGGACGCGGAAGCTTTGCTCGGTTTTTACTTAGCCCACTAGGTTACAAACCTCGCGCCGCGATTAAACCGCCCCTAGTTTGAACAAATTGTAATCCGCAAAGATCAACAGACCCTAACTAAAAAAACGGCGGCTATGATAAGTCGCCGTTATTTTTACGGCTTATTTAGTGCGTTTTAACCTAGGTGCTACAAGCAATAGTGCGCCTAATAACCATGCCATACTGCCACTAGAGTCTGAACTTTGTGGTGGTGTCACTTCTACGTTATCAATTAATGTATTCTCTTTAGGTGTTAAATTTTGTGCTGAATTAGGATCGTCATCAAGCACAACCACCGTTTGTATTGATACTAAGTTTTGATTACTAATAACCACATTTTCATCTGAACATTGCTCTTTAGTAATACCAACCAATGGTACCTCTGCACAATGAACTAAGGCCGCTATTTTATCTAAAGTTTCTTGGCTTTGTGCTGTTATTTGTCCGAAAACGGTAAACCCACCATTTTGTAAATCTAAGTTTTGGCTGTTATCACTCATATTAAAAAACCATTGGCTAGTGGCGCTGTTTTCGTTGCCGCCCTGCTTTGCCATGGCAATTGTGCCTTTTACATTTGAGTAAACAGGTTCGTTAATAACCGCTGGCTTGGTTGTAATGGGATCCATTTTGTCAGAAAAAGTAAAACCTCCTCCTTGAATGACAAACTTATCAACAGAGCGGTGTATTACTGTTTGGTTATACGCTGCATCATTAACATAACTTAGGAAGTTTTCTACTGTTTTAGGTGTTTGTTGATCAAACAAGTTAATTTCTATCGTTCCTTGGCTCGTTTGCATTTCGACTATGGTTGCTGCGCTTGAAAAGCTCGCTGCAGTTAAAATTGACGCTAAGATAAGCTTCTTCATTATTATTCCTATTTTTTATTGTCATTAGGCGTCATAGAGTAGTGTTATTCATTTTATAAATCGATACATAAGCACTTAACGCTACAATTCATATCAAAGTAATTACACTGCAGTTACAACTGTTTACATTTTAATTTTAAACACGTGATGGAGAGTTAATTGTCTGAGTGCCTTGGTGTACATCACGGTGACTCTTTTTTAATTAACTTTAAGCCTAGCAAGGTACTTAAAAAGCCCCTTATCAATCACTCTTTTTTTGTTATTATCAGCCTACACAGTGATAGGAGTAAATATAATGGCAAACAACACGACTATTTGTGACTTTGGGCTACACCAAGGTGAACCATACACTCAAGTTCCCGTCAGCTTTTTGAAATGGATGATTGATGTAAATCATCAAAAATCTCAATACGCACATGATGAGCTCGCACGCAGAAAACGGGTTGTAGAGCAGCAACGTGAAGTCTCATTGGCTGAAAAATATGAATAAGTGCGTTTTTTTAACCTCGAACTAGTTTAAACTAGCCGCCTACTATACTGAGTTTTGTTAATCGATAGGTATTTTATGCGTACTCTTGTTTTTCTCATTTTATTTCTTGGTTTATATGGCTGTGCCAGTGACTCTGTCAATAAACCTGCAGCACACTATTTAACTGTTCTTCATACCAATGATAATCATGGTCGCTTTTGGCATAATGAAAAAGGCGAATATGGTATGGCTGCGCGTAAAACCCTAATCGACCAGCTAAGAGCCGATGCAAAAGCACAAGGGCATCAGGTTTTATTATTATCAGGTGGCGATATTAATACCGGGATTCCTGAATCAGATCTACAATTTGCTGAGCCCGATTTCAAAGGCATGTCGAAAATTGGCTATGACGCAATGGCACTAGGTAACCACGAGTTTGATAATCCATTAAGTGTATTAAGACAGCAACAGCAATGGGCTAATTTCCCTCTTTTATCAGCTAATATCTTTGATAAACAAACTAATGAAACTATCTTTGAACGTTATAAAATATTCAACAAAGGCGGCTTAACCATTGCTGTAATTGGGTTAACAACGACAGACACCGCTAAAATTGGTAACCCGCAATACATTGGCCACTTAGATTTTAAAGATCCGGTTGAAATAACCGCCTCACTTACCCAAACATTAAAAGCAAAATACAATCCTGACATTACCATTGCGGTAACGCACATGGGGCATTATGTAGATGCCAATTATGGAATAAATGCTCCAGGTGATGTTACGCTTGCCCGCTCTTTAGATAAAAATGCCCTTGATATGATTATTGGTGGCCATTCCCAAGAGCCAGTGTGTATGGCTGCAGAAAATGTCACAGATGAGAATTTTAAGCCAGGTTTAGCCTGTAAACCTGATCGACAAAATGGAACCTGGATAATGCAAGCCCATGAATGGGGTAAGTATGTGGGTAAAGCGGAGTTTAAATTAGAAAACGGTCAATTATCACTGCTAAGTTATCAATTATTGCCCGTTAATTTATACGTAGATAAAAAGCAAAAAGACGGTAGCGTAAAATCCGTACTTGCTGCAAATTACATTAAACCAGATCCAGCGCTACAAACCTTTTTAGCGGCGTACCAACAAAAAGGGGCAAAACAAATTGAAGGTAAAATTGGCTTTGTGAATGACAGACTCGAGGGTGATCGTAACAAAGTACGCTTTGAGCAAACTAACCTTGCTCGCGTTATTATTCAAGCGCAAATGAATACCGTAGGTGCCGATTTTGGCATTATCAGTGGTGGTGGTGTTCGCGATAGCATCAATGCGGGTGACGTGAGTTATAAAGACATACTCAAAGTACAGCCTTTTAAAAACCGTGTCGCCTATATCGATTTCAAAGGCAATGATATTTTAACCTATTTAAATGTCGTGACACGTTTTCCACCAGACTCTGGTGCCTATATGCAATATCACAACTTAGCCTTTGAACTTAAAGAGGATCAAGTAACTAACGTGTTCATCGCCGGCAAGCCGCTTGATATAAACAAAACATACCGCATGAGTATTAATGAATATAATGCTTCTGGTGGCGATAGTTACCCTAAAATTACTCACATGAAAGGATTCGTAAGCACCGATGAAACGGACGCTCAGGCATTAAAACGATTTTTTGCAGAGCACAGCCCTGTTGATGCACATGAGTTTGCACCTAAATAGTAATCTGTATTGAACAGTGATGAGTGTCATCGATATAGCAATGGCATCATTGATATAGCAATGGCACACATCATTCAGGTTTATATGATCACCAAGCTAATTTAGGCGCACTTAAGTCAAGCGCACTTCAACCCACAAACCTCTTACACTATATTTAAGTTGGTAGCTCTTTTAATCAGAGTTATGGTTAAGTAGCAAAGCACGATTACTTTCCTATTATTTCTATATTTCCTTGACCCACATTTGCTAACCCATAACTGTGCATTCGTGAGCGTGAGCCCTCTCCAAATGCTTTCGGTGGGTAGTATAATCCCTTTTGTTCAGGGCAATCATTTAACACGTCATCCAGTGCCGCACGAATTTCACTCAATGTTTTCTCTAGACTGTTATTAAAGTTTGGACGTTTTCTTACTGTATGACCAAGCTCAACTAAACGATAGAAATATTTATTGGCAAGCTCTATCAATTCCTCGGGTACATTCTTGTTATGATTAAGCTTGATCTCTGGATTGTTAGTGCAATATTCCACAAGCGCTAAATAAAAACATAACGGTTTGTTTGCCAAAGCTACTTGGTGCTCCAAAGAAACGCTACTCGATAATGTTTTACTTTTTAAATCAATAATCAGGGTTAATGGTTTTGACTCTGTAGTATTTGATTCTGCGTGAACAACCTGTTTTTCATCACTTTTTTTAATATAGGCTAATTTTATTAGGTATGTTAGTAATATGCTAAGAATAAAAAGCATCCCATAAATAGCTACCACATCACCCGTAAAATACGGCTGTCTCAAAGAGAAAACGATGAACACCACACCATTATTACTATTTAACTCTCGAATAAACTCTGTGTAAGTTTTTAAAGAAGCATCAAATTCATGCTGTGGCGTTATAGCTACAACCTCAATACCGGTACTATCAATAAAGGTGTTTAAGGTTTGAATATAATTAAGTAAAGCTGCTTTATTACCTGAGTGTTTAAGCAGCTCATTAGATAAATCTAACAAAGGTAAGTCTAAAGCGATTCGTTTTTCTATTTGTATTATTTGTAATTTATTTACTTGCTGTTGTTTTTGCATTGTCGAAATATAAAAAACAGACGAGAAAACCAAGAATAAAAAAATTGTGCATATTATCCATATTAACCTATTCATTACGATTCCCCTATAAAGGTAACGGGGTAACTGTTGCACTGCCAATATGGCTCAACATCTTGATAATATTGAAACGATTGTTCTTTAGACATACTCAATAAGTGAGACTGTACAGCACAGAGTAAATCAGTATTGTTATGCTGCATTTTTAAGTACCAACGGGTGCCTGCCACATTACTACTAATAGGCGTAATATAATTTTTTGAAAAACGCTGACTGTCACTTTCTCTCCAAAAAGAGGCAATAAGGTCTACTTTCCCGTTCGCCAATAATTCTCTCAACTCATTGTGTGAACTCGCATAGGTTATTTTTAGCTGAGCAATGTTTAGGCCTAGCTCTTTAAAGGCTTGTTTGGGTAAAATGTGTCCTGAGCGACTCGTTGGATAATCTAACAGACCGATTTTTTTATCTAAAAAATATTGTTTGCTGATCTTAGGTTTTTCTTTTGAAGAGATAAAAAATGCAGTGTAATCAGAAAAGCCAACCACAGGCTGATAATTGTAAGTAGTCTCGGCTCTAAACGCTTCCATAATATTATTTTTCGCTAAAATTAAATCTGCAATACCTTTACCTACAAACTCTAAGCTATCAACGGTTCTATATCCCCAATAGCCAATGACAGAGCCATATTGCTTTGCCACAACTTTATCATCACACAAGTTTTTAGTAAGTAATTGAGCAACGTATTTTGAGGGGGTAAATACTATAAGTTGACTCTTATTAGCCGTTGCCGTTGTTTGACATGTCGTTGATGTCTCTATTATCACTGGGAATGTTATATCTTCTTCGCCCACAATAACTTGACCTGAAAACCAACTTAGCAACACGCCCAGAAACATAAATGTAACAATTGCTGTTTTATGCAACATTAACTTCTTAATATTCAAAAAACACCCGTTTAAATTAGAGTAATAGCTCATTTGAACAATTTTAATTACTTATTACAACAGGTAATTTTACCCGTCAAACCCAAACCATTGAATAAAAACAACTTTAAACAAGAAAATATGAATTTTATTGAGTCCTTTCTATCAACTAAAAAAATGAGGACAATTGACCTTATCAGCGTTTACAAAATAAATATCACACTACTAGGATGCTTCAATGTACAAAAATGTAAAATATTCGCTTTCTTTATCACTTTTAATTAGTGCAATATTTGCAAGCACAGATTGTAATGCTTGGGGCCAAAACGGGCATCGTGTAGTGGGTAAAATTGCAGAGTCGCACATAAGCGAAACTACTAAGACTGCACTTATCCCCTATCTCAACGGCGAATCTTTAGCTCAGATTTCAACATGGCCTGACGAAATGCGATCTGCACCAGGTGACTTTTGGCAAAAAAAATCATCTCGTTGGCATTACATTAATGCTGATGACAACGCGACCTTTAGTTTTGACCACGACCACACTAAACACAAAGAATCAGTAACAAACATATTAGAAGGCATTCACTATTCAATTAAAGTATTGAAAGATGATAAATCAAGCCTTGCGGCCAAACAGTTTAGCTTGCGTTTTTTGGTGCATTTAGTGGGTGACAGCCATCAACCATTTCATGCAGGAAGAGCAGAAGATAGAGGCGGCAATCGCGTTAAGGTTTCTTTTTTTAACCAACAAACCAATCTTCATAGCTTATGGGATACCAAACTAGTTGAAAACGAAAACTTATCTTTTACTGAATACGCTCAGTTTATAAATACCAACAACAGCGAGCTAATTAGTGAATATTTACAAAGTACACCAACAAGCTGGCTTGAAGAGTCGCACAACTTAGCCCTAAAAATATATGACTCAACAGAAGAACAGATTAGCTACGACTATATCTACAACAACACCCCTATTGTGAAAACACGCTTGCAACAAGCGGGAATTCGCTTGGCTGGATTGTTAAATACATTATTTGATCCTGCTAACACGCAATCAAAAATGGCCTTAACACAGCAAACACAAAAATAAATTTAGTTTCTAACTTAAATCATCTACATGGGAAATCAACATTATGACTAAGCTTCGCCTTTCGAAATTAACTGGGGCTGTAATTCTAGCTCTAGGAGTTTCAACAAGCGCTATGGCTGCTGACACTTCATCTGCAATGCGTGGTAAAATAACCACACCTTCAGGTGCGAGCGCTGCAAACGTTAAAATTAAGGTTGTTCATCAACCAACTGGCACAATTAGTGAACTAACGACCAATGAAAGTGGTACTTTCATTGCGAATGGTTTGCGTGTTGGTGGACCTTACACTGTGATCATCGACTCTGATACGTTTAACGATACCACCGTTGAAAACATCTTTTTAAACCTTGGCGAAACTTACCGATTAACATCGCAATTAGCGCCGCTAAACATTGAAAAGATTGAAGTCTCTGGTTATAAAATTGTACAACAGTCAGGTGGCTCTAGTAGTACGTTTGGCGAAGATACTATCAATAATATGCCTAGCTTTAACCGTGACATTAAAGATATCGCACGTTTAAATCCGCTTGCGAGTATTAATGGCAGTGGTGAGCTAACTTTTGCTGGTAGCAACCCACGTACGAATGGTTTAACCGTAGATGGTATTGGCCAAAATGATGACTTTGGTTTAAGTTACGGCGGCTACCCGACTTCACAGCCTCCAGTAGCCCTTGATGCAATTGAGCAAATATCTGTTGACGTTTCTCCATTCTCTGCCTCTAAAGGTAACTTTGGTGGTGGTACTATTAACGCGGTAACTAAGTCAGGTACTAACGAACTTAAGTTTTCTGGTTTTTACGAAACATCAACACCTGATATTGCTGGCGATGTAGACAGCATATCTCAAGTGTTTGCTGATAACCGCCCTGTTTTAGATGACGATGGTCACCGCACATACATTGTTGAACAAGTAGAACCTAACCAAACTGAAAAACGCTACGGTTTTAATGTTGGCGGCCCACTTATAGACGATACCTTATTTTACTTTGTTAACTACAACAAATGGTCTAGCGAACTAGATTTAGACTATGGCTTTGAAGGTTCAGGCGCAACCAACGAATACGACGTTAGCGAAGAAAGCTATAACCGTTTCCTTAATATTCTAAATAACGAATACGGCTTAACAGACTCTCTTGGTGGCGACCCTAAAGACACCAACGAAACATTACTTGTAAAATTAAGCTGGAACATTGCTGATGATCATCGCTTAGATTTTACCTATCAGTGGCAAGATGACAAAGATGAAACAAACTTTGGTACTGGAGGCACATCAGTTCAGCTTGCGTCAAGTCGTTATACCTACGCAACCAAGTTTAATAACTTTGCTACCAAGCTATATTCAGATTGGAACGAAGACTTTTCAACTGAAATCGGTATTGCATACAAAGATGTATCATCAAGAAGCTTAACAAATTCTGATATTGGTAGTGTTAAAGTTGAAGAATACTTCCGCGGCCCTTCTTATGAATTTGGCACCGATGAGTTTCGTCATGCCAATAGCTCAGCAACAGAAAACTTAACACTTTCTCTTGATGCCACTTATTTAATGGACGAGCATGAAATAAACTTTGGTATGCAATATGAGTCGTTAAATTTATACAACCTTTTTGCAGCTAATTCACTGGGTTCATGGGAGTTTGATAACTTTAATGGTTTTGAAAACCGTGAAGTAGGCAACTTCAGAGGCGAGTATGACTTTAGTTACAGTAATGCTTATACAAATAACCCGAACGATACTGCTTACGATGCAACTCGTAATCAATTAGCGCTTTACATTGAAGATACTTTTTATGTTGGTGATGATTTAGAAGTAACGGCAGGTGTTCGTTATGAGCGTTTATCTTCTGATGATAAACCAACACTCAATGAAAACTTTTTAAGCACCTATGGTTTTAGTAACCAAGAAAACCTAGATGGTTTAGATATCATCCTACCGCGTATTGGCTTTAAGTATTACGCAACTGAAGCGTTAACAGTTAACGGTGGTGTAGGTCGTTTCCAAGGCGGTATTCCTAACGTTTGGTACAATAACTCATTCCAAAACGATGGCATTACATTTGTAGATGCACCACAAAGCGTTATTGACGATTACTATGCTAATAATCAAGCTGATATCACTCAAGTACCAGACGCTATAAAAGGTTCTTTAGTTCAAGGTGCAGGTAGTACAAACTATGTTGACCCAAATTTTGAACTACCGTCAAGCATCCGTGCACAACTTGGTTTTGAATACGACTTTGATTCTGAATTACTGGGTGAAGGCTTTAAATGGCAAGCAGAAATTGCTTATCATAAAAAAGAAAACGAAGCTGTGTGGCATAACACTGCGATAAAACCTGTAGGTGTTGCAGCCGACGGCGAACGTATCATCTATGAAAGTATTTACAGCGGTGATTTAGCTGATAACTTTGATATAGCAATGACTAATTCAGCAGAAGACGGTCGCTCTGTTATTATTTCAACAGCACTTGCTAAAGAGTGGGAAAATGGCCTTTATATTTCAGCAAGTTATGCACATCAAGATGTAACAGAAGCGTCTTCAGGTTCTTCATCACGTGCACA
Source organism: Pseudoalteromonas sp. MQS005 (assembly GCF_001661605.1). Lineage (NCBI taxonomy): Bacteria > Pseudomonadati > Pseudomonadota > Gammaproteobacteria > Alteromonadales > Pseudoalteromonadaceae > Pseudoalteromonas > Pseudoalteromonas sp. MQS005. The sequence continues at coordinate 10,248 of NZ_LYRQ01000083.1, forward strand.
AAGTAACTATCAATACAATATCACTAAGAGCCGAAATGAAGACTTTGCTGCTCGTGGTGCATATGAGGTTGAACATAGCTTTAAAGTTAACTTAGCGTATAACACTGAGTTCTTCAGTGGCTATGCCACAAGGTTTAATGTGTATTTCGAACGTCGTTCAGGTCGTCCATTTAGTTATACTATGGGTATGTTCAGAAATGGTGATTTAGGCGACTCTCGTGACTTTAACTCGAGTTCAGCTTACTTAGCATATATTCCTACAGGTCCAGAAGATGCAAACGTAAATTGGGATCGTTCTAGATTGTCATGGGAAGAGCTTGAAACCCTATTAAACCGTGCGGGAATTTCTGAGCGTGGTCAAATCCTAGACCGCAATTCAGGTACTCAGCCATGGGTTACCACTATGGATATTAGCGTTAAACAAGAAATCCCTGGTTTTGCAAAAGGTCATAGCGGTGAGGTTTACTTTATGATTGATAACTTTGCAAACTTGTTAAACAGTGACTGGGGCGTAGAAAAACGCCTAGGTTTCTCAGACCAAGCTGTTTATGACCTTGCTGGCTTAGATGATGATGGACGTTACATCATCAATGCTAGATACAACGGCGCAGATGTTCGTAACTACAGCCAATATCAAACTAGCTCGTCTGCTTGGCAAGCTAAAATTGGTGTTAGCTATAAGTTTTAATACATAGCCTGTACATCAAAAACTCGTAAAATTAAAAAAGCCATTACATGTATGTAATGGCTTTTTTTATGGAAAGAATCACTTTTCATCTGTTTGTCATAAAAACTACTTACTATCTACTCGGTAAAATATTGAAGCATAGATAAAATGCTAAATTTAATAA
>NZ_LYRQ01000084.1:0-11067 GCF_001661605.1 Pseudoalteromonas sp. MQS005
AATATTTTATATAATAACTCCTAAATTTTATTAGCATCTTTCCCTTTCTTATATTCAGCTTAAATAAACTTCACCTATGTTAGGTTACATATAAACGTCCAAATAAATAGGAGGTTATATGGCAAGTGGATGGGCACGCGATGGTGCAATTCAAGATCAAATCGACGCCAGCGTTAATGATGCTGTGCAATATGCTAGAAGTAACTTAGTTTCTGGAGCCAGTGCCGAGCTATGTGAAGAATGTGATGAACCAATACCACAGGCACGAAGACTTGCGTTACCAGGTGTTAAGTATTGTGTAAGCTGCCAAGTTGAACTAGAAGGTAAAGGCGCACTTTCTAAAGGGCTTAATCGGCGTGGCAGTAAAGATAGTCAATTACGATAAAAAGGTGCATACAGCACCTTTTTTAAAATTGTATCAGAGTTAAGCTTAAATAATTAAAAAGCCGCTTAGTAAACCTATTAAATATATTTACTAAAATTTATTCATATTTTCTTTTTTCTGAATAAGTTCAATTGAGTAGCCATCTGGATCTTTTACAAACGCTATTTCTGTTGTGCCACCCTTTACTGGACCTGGTTCACGGCTTACGTTACCGCCAGCGGCCTTGATATCAGCACAGGCTTTATAGATATCATCAAACTCAATCGCGATATGACCATAGGCATTGCCTAAATCATAGCTGTCGGTATCCCAGTTATAGGTCAGTTCAAGCACTGTTGTGTCAGTTTCATCACCGTAGCCTATAAAGGCGAGGGTATAGCGGTACTCTTCGTTATCAGCACGGCGTAACTCTTTCATACCAAGTACTTGAGTATAAAACGCAATTGATTTATCTAGATCTGCAACCCGTAACATGGTGTGTAGTAGACGCATTTAAATCCTCTTTAAAATTCATATAAATTTTTATAACGCAGCTAGTTTTAACTACTATTGCTGCGCAGTTAAAATATCAATAATCCGATTATAAATTATTTCTGTGAGCATCACAGTATCATCGCCGTTAGTATTTATAAACTGCACAACGACTGTATCGATATCTTTATAATAACGAGCAATGCTTGAATACCCTAATACCCAACCTGTGTGTTCATACTTATAAAGTGATGCATACAAAGCTTGCTCTTGTTCGTCGAAAAAAGTGCCTTTGTTTAAAGCAAAAATAAAGTCACCTACATCTTGTGCGGTTGCCACATAGCCTTGATCGAGTGCTTTAAAATCATTCTCATAACCTACGTAGTAACCACTCATCAAATCTACTAAATTGATTTCATGTACAGATGAAAACGTATGCGTTAGGCCCAGTGGCGTTAAAATTTCATCTTTAATATATTGGTTATGATCATAACCCAGCACGTTAGACATAATTTTTCGCAGCAACAAATAATTGGTATTAGAATAGCCATAGTCAGCATCAGGGCTAAAATCAGCGGGTTTATCGAGTACTAATGCAAGTGGGTCAGGGTAGGTGATTGACCAATCGAAATTATCAGTGTCTGTGTAATTGGGTATGCCACTTCTGTGTTTTACCATCATTCGTAGTGTTATTTTATCTGCGTTTTCAATGCGTCCAATTAATGATGGAAGATAATCAGCCAGTGTTTTATCTACATCAATACGTCCAGCGGCTGAAAGTTTAGTTAAAGCTGCTGCATCATATAACTTTCGAATGCTGCCAATTTTAAAAAGTGCACTAGGGTAAGCGGGTATTTTGTGCTTTCTATTATGCCAACCATTTGCAAAATATTCAGGTTGCTGTCCTTGTTTATGAATATACACAATAATGCCATCGACTCCTTGTTCAATAGCCTCTTGTGTTTGTGCTTGAACGTTAGCGGGCAGTGGGTGAAAGTAATATAAAGCAAACTGCCAAGGGGCAAAAATGTATATGCTAGTAAGAGTAACAATGAGAGCTGCAATCCGCAGAAGTGTAAGCGCTTTTTTGTTCTTCAATTGTATCATTGCATTCTGGCTTCATTTATTTTTGGAGTGTGAGGATCAGCTTTTTACTCTACTAAACAGCAATATCATGTGATATTGCTTTTTAGTTATGAGGAGTTCGACTGTATTAAAGTATATTTTTACTTATTAACTTTGCCCTTAAGAACATAGATTTCACCATCGAAACTCCCTTGAATAGTCAAACCTTGCCCAGCTAGCTCTTTAAGGTACTCTATATGTTCCTCTGTAATATGCTGGCCAGGCACCAAAAGCGGAATACCTGGCGGATAGGGGGTAACTAAACCGGCACAAATACGGTTGTTACTTTTACCGATAGGCACAGATTCGCGCTCGCCATAAAAAGCATCACTTGGAATACATGCTAAGTCTATGGCTGGTAGGTTTTCAGGCAAGCGAGATCGTCGCGTCGATTTTGACAACTTCACTTTACCGCTGTCGAGTTTTTTGAGCGCATTATAAAGACGAATTATTTTTGAGCGCGTGCCGCCAAGCGTCAGTAACACTAAGATGGTGCTGTGAGTGTATTTTTCTATTTCTAGGCCAATTTCATCCAGCAGGTATTTATGAATATCCTTTAACGAATAAGGTAATTCGCTTATGTCGATGAGAATTTTTAGCGGATCGTGACCCATGTTATCACCACTGAAGTGCGGAAATATTTCCATAAAGTCTTGCTTACCTAGTACTTTAATTTGTTTGAGTGAAGCCATCTGTTGTTTAAATTCTTCCACATGGTTCAACAAAGCATTGAGTAACTTATAGCCTTCCATCTCTAATTGCTTTTGGCACACATCAAGCGACGCGATAAGCTGATATTTTGGCGATGTACTGGCGTAAATACTGTAAATCTCACGAAAGAAATCAGCATCGAAATCGGGGTCGTTAACATGAATATAAGACGCTTGAGAAAACGCCGATACCACTTTATGCGCCGAATGAGTGACGTAGTCAGCGCCAGCATGAATGGCGGAATAGTATCGTAGGCTTGGATGAAACAGCGAGTAAGCAAACCATGCCTCGTCAATAAATACTTTAATACCATGTTGGTGGGCAAAATCGACCACCTGTTTAAGGTCACTCAGTAGGCCATCGTAAGTACAACCGGTAAGGACTAGCAATTTCGCATCGGTATTTTGTTCTATCGCCTGTTTAATGTCGGCCAACGACGGCGGCGCGAAGATGCCATATTTTGGATTTAAAATACTCGACAAATAAACAGGTAAACTCGCTGATTGCAAAATGCCATAGTGCACAGACTTATGACAATTGCGGTCGATGATCACTTTATCGCCCTTACGCAGCAATGTCTGCAAGATGATTTTATTTGAGGTAGACGACCCATTGGTAACGAAATAGGTATGCTTGACTTCAAACGTCGCCGCTGCTGACTCTTGCGCACGGCCAATGGTATTGGTGCTATCTGATAATGATCCTAACGAATCAACAGAAACCGACAAGTCGCCCACAAACACATTACGACCATAAAACTGATAAAAATCTTTAATATAAGGAGAATTTCTAAAGCTCGAGCCGCCACTGTGACCTGGTGTGTGCCAAGAATCGTTTGCTTCGCCAACATAGCGGCGGTACGCAGTCCAAAATGGGGTCTCTGAGCGGTCATCGAAATCGTTGATCATATAGCCTAAAATTGCTTCAGGATCAGAAATTACCTCATCTTTAAAAAAGAAAGACTCAATCTCCTCCGACTCATTAACGATTTCAAGCCCCTTCGTATCATCGCCAATAACATAAACAGGCAGCTCAAGGCGGATCCCTTTTAACTGCTCGATAAAGCGACTATAAGTGCGTTCGCCAACCTTATTTTGCAAATCCCAGCTAAGCACTACAGCCTGAATATCACCATCTTCCTCTACAATGTCCAACGCTTGTTTTAGCTCAAGACGCTCAATAATATCGATATGAATATCATCTCGCTCAAAATTGACAATGGTCTTCGATAGATTCGTTGAAAGCTCTTGTAAGGTGACTGGATCTTGCTCAATTAACAAGATACGAAGTATTGGTAGCATAGGAATTCTCGTAATAAAATTTCATAATGCTCAACAGCATAACTAAAGGATTGACGCTTGTGAAATTAATACTTTGAAAATGTTCCAATAATTACGCCAAATCACGAATAAACAGATTTTATTTGAATTGATTTACAAGGTATGAAAAATGAAAGGTGCCAAAGTTAGACACCTACTTTGAATAAACAAAAAAGTAACACTGGAATATGAATTAATCATTGAGCTTATTCTTATAAGCCTGATAATTGAGGTTTAGTATTAACAATCGTGCTAAATGAACGTTTTTTATTTACGGATCTATTCTGCTTTATCTTTAAACTCTTTAGGCACTACTTTTTCGAGCTTCTTTTCTACTTCAACAACGTTCTTACCCATAGCAAACTTATCAAGGTTTGAGTCGGCCAGCCGAAAGATAATAAAAGTAGATGCAAAAGGTAATACCTATAGGATGCTTTTATTAACTTCCTGACTGTTACTATCGACATAGCATTATTTACCCTAATTAAACAGCTAACAGTCTAAATAGTTTTAGTTTTTTAAAACAATGTTTTGGCCTACTAAGTGCATTTTTTAAAAATCCATTCTAAAGGCCCGTGTTTAAAATACTTGAGCCAAAACACACTGAAAATTATGCTAATTATGCAAAAGACCAATGCCGCAAATATTGACAAGTCTATGGTTTGATTAACGAGTAAGCCAGTTGCCTCAAGAATTCCCATGCCAATAATGACATGTACTACATACAGAGTTAACGTTAACTGCCCAGTTTTGCTTAGCCACTCAATTAACCGGTTGGTAGGAAATACACTTGCTAGTTTTAGAGAAACCAGCAAAACAAGAACGGCAGAGCTTGCAGCTGAAAACATATATTGTGGCAACGGCGGTATTATTGACGTGGTTAACAAAAACTCAATTTCATCTTTTGACATGCCAATAGACGGGTCATCTCCTGCCCACATTCTCAGCATATAGAAGCTTGCTTCTACAATAAGTAAAATACTTAAAGACCATGTAAACAAAGACTTCCTTACATTAGCATTGGATAAATCTTGTTTACCCAACCATATGCCAAATAACAAGAAACCACACCATGGAAAAACTGGGTGATAACCATTAAAGAAAAGGTGTCTAATCACTCCTTCAGTTGTCCAAAAACCAGAATAACTAAGCTCAAGCCAATCCCATCCTTTTTCGTAATCAAAGAATAGCCACATTAATGGAAATGCAAAAACAAAACCGATAGATGCACTGAGCAGTTTCTTGCTGCTAAGAGTAAATAATAATGCAGCTATCAAAAAATAGAATGCATAGAATTTCAAGATGTCGGCTTCCCAAATAGGTGTAAAAGCCAAGCCAATCAAAAGTAGTAAAACAGACCTTTTTATCAAAGAGGTTCTTACTTGCTTGATGTGTTCAAGTGATTCACTGGTAACACATTTTTTAGTTAAAAACGCAATACCTATACCCGCTAATATAACAAACAAAGCCGAAGCCCGACCTTCGAATAGAGCCGCAAACTCTATTAATTGTGGTGTGCCAATATCGGCGTTCATGGCTAACTTAAAGTTGACAATAACCATACCAAAGAGCGCTAACGCTCTTGCAAAGTCAATACCGATTAGTCTATTCACTCTCTTGCTCCACAGAATTCATTTTTAACTTTTGAGACATTGCTGTATCATAATGGAACTTAATAGATGATACAAGGCTGTCTCATAAAATGGATGCAAGAACAAATAATTCGAGAAAAAAAATTATTCAATCGGGGTTAAAACTGTTTATTCAAAATGAGGACTCAACGCTAGTTGACGTGGCTAAAAGGGCTGAAGTTGGTAGAGCAACGGTGTACCGCCAATTTAAGCATAAGGAAGCGCTTCAAGAAGAGATTGCGTTATATTGTTTAGACCGCTTTGATGAAGTAAATATGTCCGTTGAAAATAAAGCTAAAGACTCATTGGATGCTATTAGGCTTGTATTCGAAAATACTTTGCCGTTATACGAGGAATTCGCTTTTTTGCAAAAATTCGAGAAGATGTTTCAGAAAAGTGAAAAGCTTCAAGTTCGTATACAACAGCAAGATAACGAGATACGAGAATTGATAAAACTTGCGAAAGATGAGGGGTTATTAAGTAAGCACTTCTGTGTTGATTGGGGTTTTTATTTTTTTGAAGGTTTATTGTACGCAGGTTACAAGATGAGTCATCTAGATAATTACAGTTCAGGTAAGGCAGCACATTTAGCTTTTTTATCGTTCAAGAGTGGGGTTGCTTCATAACCCCCTGCAAGAATATAGATGTAACATTAATTTACTGAAGACAGTTACTAAGCACATCTTGTGGGTAATTTATTTAAAAGATCAGTTTGCTACCTATCTGTTCTTTTTTTGGGTGGAAATCGACACAACTTAAGCCAGCGATGTCGCAACTTGACGCTGGGTAAGCCAAAGCTAAGGTCCGCTTTCGTATCTTAACAGGTGGGAGCTATTCAGTCTTATCTTTAAACTCACACAAATCTTCAATAATACAGCTGCCACATTTAGGTTTTCGGGCAACACAGGTATAGCGACCATGCAAAATGAGCCAGTGATGTACATCGACTTTAAATTCTTTGGGGATCACTTTTTCGAGCTTTTGCTCAACCGCTACAACGTCTTTACCCATGGCAAGTTTAGTACGGTTAGAAACACGGAAAATATGCGTATCTACAGCGATTGTCGGCCAGCCAAAAGATAATTAAGGTAGATAGCAAAAGGAAAACCTATGGACTGCTTTTAGCCATATGCTGACATTAAGCCTTAGCAAATTCAGGAGCATATTTAGGGCTATATATCTACATTGTTTTGACGGCTAACCTTAGTTTTTTTGAGGTTTGATTGTTTGCATCAATAGGCATAGTGATACTAAAGCTACGCCTGCCCAACCTATTACTTTAAATTTTTCCCCAATAATGACTATAGCTAAAACAGTTGCAACTAATGGTTCAATTAAGGTGATTAATGTCGCTTTACTTGCATCTATATAATTCAAACCAAAACCAAATAATAAATATCCTAAAAACATTGGAATTATTGCCATATATAAAGATACGAAAGCATTAGATGAACTTGAAAATAAGTTATCACCCGTAAACCATAATGAAGGAAGTAACAATAGTGCAGCACAACCGAATAGCCCAGACATGGACGATGTTGAGTGAACGCCACTTTCAATTAAACACCTTGCCGCCCATGAATAACCTGCATAAGTTAAACCAGCAATACAACCTAAAATAATCCCCACACCCTGTTGATTGATACTGTAAGCATTATTATTACTCTGGTCTTTACCTAAAGTTAACAGAGCAATACCTATAGCACCAATGACAAAGCTCAACATCCATTGCAATGAAATGTCCTTTTTGCTAATAAGACGTTCAAGGATTCCAGCAAAAAAAGGTGCAGTGGCTATAGATACTACAGTACCAATGGCAACACCTGATAAGCGCATTGAGGTATAGAATGCTAATGGGTAAATAGCGACAGAAGCGACACCTAAGAGAAATATTTTAGGCTGTTCGAGCATCAGCTTATAATCTATAAGTAGCTTTTTTCGAGCTGTGATTACAAGTAACACTCCTCCTATCCCCATAGAGAATGCACCAATAGCCAAAGAGCTTACATCTGGGGAGTAGCTTGCAGCAGTACCAGTTGTCCCCCACAAGAAACTAGCAACAATAATCGCCATAACACCTTTAAAACTTCCGTGATGATTTTCCACAATGAGACTTATTTATAATAACTTCAATATAGAAATAGTATGCTAATTATGTAGGGTGTTTTTAACAATTAAGACGCAATAGTTAACAATTCCGACTAAGTTTACTTTTTGAATTTAGTTGGTGATAGACCAAAGTATTGTGAAAACTTTCGGCTAAAGGCTGAGGGTTCTTTATAACCTACTTTTTCACCAATAATTGGTAACGGATAATCTGTATGCGTAAGTAATGCTTGGGCTTTTTCCATTCGAAGTTTTGTTACGTACTTCATCACGGTCATACCTGTTTGTATTTTAAATAGTTTCTTAAACTGTGTTTCACTCAGGAAAGCAGATTCAGCTAAACATTTAATTTGAAGCTGCTCTGCAATATTTTGCTCTATGAAGGATATTGCTGTACCAATGCGACTATCTACCTTTGGTAATAAAGTTTGCTCTGCCAGCAGTAAGCTGAACATTTCGAACATCGCCTGTTCTAATTGAGCATTAACTTTGTTTTCTAGTTGGTTTTCGATAAAAGTTAAGTAACTTCTAAGAGATGAGTTAATTGCAAAAACAATACATTGTGAAGATGAAATATTTAGCGGAAGATTTTTCATATCTACGACTACAAACCTAGCTTCAGTGTTTGCAGTGAACAGGTGCTCTTCGTTGGCTTTAACTACAACACATTCACTTGGTGCAACTTTTCCATTGAAATCACCAACACATATATTTATGACACCACGTAAAGGTAGAACCAACTGATTAAATTGATGTGAGTGACGAACTGGCTTTGTGCTATAGGAGCGGATGGATAATAGATTTTTCATAATAATAGAAAACGTATTGCCTTATTTCATTATGATTAGGGTTATATATCTTAGAGTAATGAATTCTAAAGTGAAGTCTTAGTTTCTACTGGTGTTTTTAATTAAAGTTTATATGATCAATGTGGCGGCTTAGTTGACTGTCAAGATGATGATAGCTCTACGTTTAATGGATACTAAAAATATCTCTGAAAACTATTGATGCTAATGTCCGTTATCGTATCAAAGCAGTCTAAACATTACTCAGTCTTATCTTTAAACTCACACAAGTCTTCAATTATACAACTGCCGCATTTTGGTTTGCGGGCTGTACAAACATAACGACCATGCAGTATCAGCCAGTGGTGTACATCGACTTTAAATTCTTTAGGGATCACTTTTTCGAGCTTTTGCTCAACCGCAACCACGTCTTTACCCATAGCAAGCTTAGTACGGTTTGATACACGGAATATATGCGTATCTACAGCGATGGTGGGCCAGACAATGTATAATTAAACTAGATTGTGATACAGTCCTTTCATAATAGATAACTAACGATTTGAAAAGCCCTATGTCAGAAAAACCTTTGTTGTTCAGCTATGTGAGATTTTCTACTCAAGAGCAAGCCAAGGGACATTCCCTTAAAAGGCAATTAGATTATGCAAATAAAGTAGCTAAGGAAAGAGGATTATTATTGGATGAGTCTCTTACAATGAGAGATCTAGGCCTTAGTGCATATCATGGAAATAATATTAAAAAAGGTGCATTTGGAGTATTTTTAAAAGCGATAGAGGACGGTAATATCCCTTCAGGCTCAGTTTTGCTTATTGAAAGTCTAGATAGAATGTCAAGAAGGAAGGTCTCAGAATGCGCAAGTATTGTAACTCAGATAATCAATGCTGGTATTACAGTAATAACCGCAATAGACAACAAAGAATATAACAGCCAACTTATTGATGAAAACCCGTTTGAGTTACTTGCCATGTTGATGATCTTCATGCGAGCAAATGAAGAGAGTGAAACCAAATCTCAACGTGTACGAGATGTATTGAAACAGCAGTGTGATGATTGGAGTGCGGGCAAGCGTGGATTCAGAGTAAATTGTGGTAAGCCGCCTAGTTGGACTGTGTGGAATGATGATAAAAAAATATTTGAATTTGAGCCACATCATAAAAAAATTATGCTCCGCAAAATAGAGCTTTTTAAAAAAGGATATGGCGGCATAAAAATAGCAATGTTAATTAATAGTGAGTTTGGTGCAGGCACTATTCATCATACTGGTGCCAATGTATATAAAGAGGTTAAGCGTCGTTCACTTATTGGTGAGCTCAATGTAAAAGTAGGGAATGCAGAGTATGGCCTTAAAGGTTATTATCCTCCGCTGATGAGTGAATCTGAATTTAACTTTTTAGTCGCTGATTCATCTAAGCGTGGCGCTACTAAACAATCACAGAAGTTTGTTGGTATTTTATCTGGGGTAGGTGTATTTAAATGCGGCAATTGCGGAAAGTCTGTAGGTTCACATGTTGTTTATCGAAACAAATGTTTGAATGAAGTAAAAAGCAGCCATAAACGATATGGCTGTGTTGAAGCACGGCGAAAAAATAACTGTGAAATGAATTCAACCGTCCAAATTGATGTGATAGAAAAAGCAGTTGTCACTTTTTGCCAAGATAAGGTTAACCTACAGCGTATTTTGTTAAAAGGTGGAGATAGGGAGGCCATTAACAGCCAAGAGGCTAATCTTAGGGCGCGTTTAGTTAAAATTAATGGTGATATAGATTTATTTACTGAGGCTCTTCTGACTTTAAATGGAACTCCGCCACAGGCCATTGCTAACAAAATATCCAAACTTGAGTCTGAGGCACGTGATGTTGAGTCGCAGATTAGTATTAGTAAAAATAAGTTAGCTAGAATTGATAACTCATTTCGTGATGAAGTAACTGATCGGTGGTTATCAATTACTAAAAACCTTATAAAACTTTCCAACGACGAACGTCTAGCTATTCGTCAACTAGTTAAAGACACTTTTAAAAGCATCAGTTTACAATTAAATACATTTAGCGGCGATAAAGGTGGCCTCAATAATGTATTTGAGCGTCTGTTAGGTACCTCAAATGCTGATTACTTTGAGCTTTTACTTGAATTTCATAATGATAAGAGGCGTTTGTTACGTCTGCATAAACATACTGGTGAGCTAGTTAGTGGTTATGACTTTTGACGTAATTACGAAGAGGTCAGTTGCAAGTTTAACCTTGCAACAGGCCATACTTAATATTACTTAGCTAAAGGGCTTAGCTATTGAGGTTCTTTAAAATAATTAGGGTCAATACTTGTAAACTTAGAACAAAAGGTTTCAATAGTGTGGGCCAACATGGCTTCAAAGACCATTGACTCAACAACCATTCCTGACTGAATAATCTTACCTTGATTGGTAATTATCGCTAGCGCAAATCCTTTTTGCATTTGAAGTCCATCATTATTAGAAAAAATAATTTGCATAGAAACCTTTAATTTATTAAAAAAAGAATTGG